>CAVKPZ010000044.1:0-6304 GCA_963658395.1 Lachnospiraceae bacterium
AATAGGCTTCGTTATCGAAGAAACGCCCTCCATCCACGGAAATTGTCGCTTCCGTTTCTTTGCTGACGAGAAATTGGCCGAAGCTGGATAAATCAAAAGGGGTGGCTAAAGACTTCGGGGCGTTTGCAACAATCTCTTCCTTAGATTTGACCACGCCGTTCTCGTCTGGTTGTCCCGAATCCATCTCGTTGTAGGCGTATTGCTCCATACTAGGAACGTTGTGGAATGGAGTCATATTGAGAATCAAGACGAAAGAAGGCTTGTCTTTAGCAATCGCCTTTTCCAGATTCTTTCTTGATTTCTCGTAGCTTGCTTCCAAAAGAAGAGTTTGAATATCTTTCTTTCCCAGGAAACGAGAGAGAATCTTCTCAGACGGATTGGAGTCGTGGGTCGCGTATTTTTTGAATCCAACTAGCAGAACTTTCATGGGGCTACCTCCGGCTTTGCTTCGATACGTACAACCGACATTATTTTAATATAGGAACGTTCGTGTTGGGTAAAGGCAGTTGAAAAAAGGAAATCGCGTTATTCCTCATCAAATTTTCATAAAGGGTCCTACTTAACCTTGCGTGATTGGAAAAATATTCTTGATATATGGGGTTGTTCAGAGTGTCAAGCCCGTCGATTGGGTTGTCTGTTCCAAACATAATGCGGTCCGGGCCGATTTGTCTTAGCACCTTGGCGGCTATCTTCATTTTCACCCACGCGGTATCGCCATAGATGTTGTTTATCTGCGAAATCGCCGCAAAACCCTTGCTATTATCGCTGCAAAGTTGCATATGGGCGGCAATGAATTTTAGTCTGGGATGTTTTAAGGCTACTTCCATTAGGAAAGCTACGTCGCTCCATTCGTCCTCCGCTGTATGAACGATGATAGGCAAATTTTCTTCTTCGGCCCATCTTAGCCAAGGCTCGAGAAGTGGGGAACTGATTGGCGTTCTTTCACAGTAAGGGTGGTATTTGAGCGCATAAATGAGCGCGCGATTCTCTTTTACGTACTGCTTGAGCTCTTTTGAGGGCCCCTTTTCCCTGACTGGCCTTATCCAAATGGCCGCGCCTAGTTGGCTCGGTTTCTTTTTTACGAGCCTTATGACTTGCTGAAGGCACTTTAAGGTAGTGGTGTTTTTCACCTTTTCGCTGCATCCACTAGAAAATTCGGATGCGTCGCAGTTTGAGACTAATGAGAAGGCGATGCCGTATTTCTTCATTGAAGAGAGCAATTCGTCCTCGCTCTGCTTCAGGGTCGGTTTCGAATAAATATGCGTGTGGGCATCAATCGCTTGCATGACATTATCGTAGGTCCAAAACCTCTTTTATAAAAGGCTTGCTAAGCGAAAAGAGGTGTGTAAAATATGGCTTGCGCCTTGGGGTGTAGCCAAGTGGTAAGGCATAGGTCTCTGAAACCTAGATGCGCTGGTCCGATCCCAGCCACCCCAGCCAAGATGCAAATTGCCGCCATTACGGCGGTTTTCTTTTGCCAAAGAAAAACGCCCATGGTGGGCGTAGTGGCTTAAGCCTTTAGGATTTCCACGACGATTTCAATCATCTTGTGGAACTCCTTGATAGATAGGTATTCGTATCTCCCGTGGTAGTTGTAAGCCCCTGTCCCAATGTTCGGGCAAGGGACGCCTAGGAAAGAGAACGTGGCCCCGTCTGTCCCCCCGCGGATTGGATGAGAGGTATGCTTGATTCCGAGTCTCTCATAGGCTTTGATGGCCCTCTTATAAGCTTCCGGATTTTTGTCGAGGACTTCCTTCATGTTTCGGTAGTCGTCACCCATTTCCAAATTTATTTTGGCAGAAGGGTATTTTTGCCGCATTTTTGCGGTGATTTCACGGAAACATTCCTTTTGCTCCTCGAGTTTTTCGGCATCGTGATTGCGAAGAATATAGCTTAAGGAAGCGTGGTCCACATTCCCTTTCATGGAAACCAGATGGTTGAATCCCTCGTGGCCTTCCGTGCATTGTGGGCGGACATCTGTGGGAAGCGCGCAGTCGAATTCGGCCGCCAAAGAAGCGGCGTTGACCATCTTCCCTTTAGCGTCCCCTGTATGGACCGACACACCTTCGATGTTGATTTCCGCATGGGCTGCGTTGAAGGTTTCGACCTCGATGTCGGTATAGCAAGAGCCGTCAACTGTGTAGGCATACTTAGCTCCCCATTTCTTGATGTTGACGTGCTCGCTTCCTCTGCCGATTTCTTCGTCGGGGGTGAACAAAAGGCAAACGGGGTGATGCTTGATCTCGGGGTGATGAACCAAATAATCCATCGCCCCAAGGATGATGGCGTCTCCCGCTTTGTCGTCCCCACCCAATAAAGTGGTTCCGTCTGTGACGACCAAATCATCCCCGATATGATCTTTTAAGCTCGGGAATTGCTCCGGAGACATCGAATATTTGTCGTTCAATTTTATGACTCCCCCGTCATAATTCTCGACGATACGTGGCTTTACGTTTGCTCCGCTGATTTCTAAAGCGGTATCCACGTGCGAATTGAGCCCAATGGGGTCTAGCCCCTCCACGCCCGGAAGATGCGCGTAAAGGCGGCCATATTCATCAATTTCTCCGTGAATCCCTAATTCTTCCAAGTCTTTTAGAATTACGCGTGAGAGATTCAGCTCCTTCGCCTCGCTTGGCGTGCTATTGCTTTCGTCATTGCTCTGCGTGTCGATTTTCACGTATTTCAGAAAACGCTCCAATGCTTTGTCCATTTCTTTTCCTCTTCTTTCATCGGGCATTGTACCACCCTCGTAAAAAGAATAAACAAAGGGCAATTTTTTCATAATCTTTGCCTCTGGCTTTGCTAGAATCCCCTCATGCGGAAATTCAAAGGCTCAACGGAAGGGATCTTAGGGAAGAAACTCCTTCGCCAAACTCTCTCGGGCTGGAAGCAATTCATCTCGATTATCGCCATGGGCGGCATCGCGATGACTCTTTTCGTGGGCCTTCTTTCTAACGCCGAATCCCTTTCTGAACGCGTGAACTCCTTTTATGATCAAGGCGATTTGCCTTCCTTGTGGGTCATCACGAAAGAACATGAGACAGGGTTAGGGGTCTCCTTGAAAAGCGCCGGCGTCCTTGACGAGGACGATCGCGTCGACAGCCGCTTCCAAATAAACGCCAGGCTCAATTCTCATATTGTCTATGGGGCGATTAGCGCAGGCATGCCCACCCTTTCTCACCCGATTGAAGTCGAAGGAGAGCAAACCGAGGCGGAAAATTTCTTCTTCGTGGACAGAAGCCTTGCCGAAGATGCCGCCAGAAATGGGGAGGCCATTGAAATCGGAAAGGAATGCACAATCACCTACGCCTTCTCATCTTACATCGATAACTTCGCGAGCCTTGTCGATTCCGCGTATTCCTCCAACCCTGAGTATTTCGTCTCCGAAGCGAAGAAGGATGAGTTCAAAGAGGGTGAGATCGCCACGAAGGCCCAGGTGACGGGCATCATGACCTTCCCAGAGAACATCCAATCCTCCAAGTATTACTCTTCCACCTATTTGATGGGGAAATCCCTTTTCGTTTCCTCCTTGCATGATGCTCTTCTGAATTATTTCACCGAGGATGGGAGAGAGGCGATCGAGACGTACTTAGGCATGAATCTAGAAGAAACTCCGACTCCTGACAGTTTTCCTCAGGATAACGAGTATCTAATTGCACTGTCCGACAGCTCAACCCTGGAAAGAAAGAAAAAAGCCGTTGAAACTTATTTCGACGATCATGCTACTTTTGGGAAGGACAACTTATCCTCTTTGCTTGACCGGTCCTTAAATCCTTGGTCGGCGACGGTAGAAACAGAAGTGCTCGAAGCGACTCAGCTGACTTTTGTTTTCCCCATCGTCTTCTTTTTGGTCGCCGTTTTGGTCATCTTGACCACACTTTCCCAAATCATTTTGAAGGAAAGAACCCAAATCGGAACGATGAAAGCCCTGGGCTTGAGCAAAGGGCAGATTTACTTCCATTACCTTTCGCTTACGTTCGCCCTTGTCTTGATTGGCAGCGTGATCGGCTTCGTCGCGGGACCGCTTATCATCCCTTCGATTATGGCGATGAAATACAACATTCTCTATACCTTGCCCGCTCGCGGCCTCTTTGTTTTCCCTTGGTGGCAGGCTTTGACGGCTTTTGGGATCTTCGCTTTTGTTTCCTTGCTCGCCGCCGTGCTTGCGATCCATAAGGAAATCTCTTTGACCCCCGTGCAATCTATGAGGCAAGAGGTCGTTTCCTTCAAGACGAAGACGAGCGTTAAAGACAAAAAACGCACGCCTCTTTCTTTGAGCGCGAGGATGGCTTTCCGTAACATCCGCATTAACAAAATGAAATCTGCGATGGTCGTGGTGGGGGTGTTCGGCTGCACGGCCCTTTTGCTTTGCGGGTTCGGCATCGAGAATACTTTGGATCGGGGCATCGACAATGATTTGAACCTGTTCTACAGTTCTAGCCTAAGCGTTACATATACTTCTTCGAGAAAGAGCGCGAATGACCTTGCTTCTTATTTTTCCAATGGCGAAATAAGCGATGTTGATGAGTACCATAGCAGCTCGGTTAATGCCTCTTTTGCGGGGAAATCGATGACTACTACCTTAAGGTTGTTCCATGATGAGCATCCTTATTTCAAAACGGATTTGACGGAAAAAGGAAAGGTTACGATATCGAAGAAGCTCACTGAGGAAATAGGCGTGAAAGAAGGCGAAACGCTTTCTTTCGAATTTCAGAACAACAAAATTGAAGCGGTGGTCGGGAAGGTGATTGAAGCTTTTGCCGTCAATGGGATCTATGGCTATTTCAGCGACCCTTTGTTCAACGTAAGCGCCCCAACCTACACGGGCGCTTGGGTTCAAGTCAAAGATGGGGTGACTCCAGACGGCGTCAAGGCCACGCTGCTTAAAGATTGCAATTACGTCTCCTCTGTCCGTACCCAAAAGGATACGACCGACCAGATTAACTCCGTCATGAACGGAATTCGCATTATGACTAATGCCGTGAAAGTGTTCGCGATTCTTCTTGCCCTTGTCGTGCTCTACAACCTCGCCTTGCTTAATTTTAGGGAGAGAAGCAGGGATATCGCGACTTTGAAAGTCCTCGGATTCTCTAAAATCGAAATCGCGATGAGCTTAGTTTTGGAGACCATTTCTTTGACGGCCTTAGGAATCTTTCTTGGCTTCTTCGCGGGCTATCCTTTCATGTACGCCGTCTTGTTCGTGAACAGGGTTCCGCTTGTGAAATTCATGTATACGGTGTTCCCCGTTTCCTATTTATATGCCTTCTTGATCACTTTCGTGACCTCTTTGCTTATCAACGTTTATCTTTCTGCCATGACAGGCAAAGTGAAAATGGTCGAGAGCTTGAAGTCCGTGGAGTGATTCTTAAAGAATCGAATCGAGAAGAAGATTAAGGATTGGCTGCTCGTAGATTTGCAAAGCCTCGTGCCTGCTTTTTGAGGAGTCAAGAGAAAGTCCGGTGAGCGTTTTCTGCGCAAGGCCAGAGTCTTTCAGGTAACTGCAGGAATTGGTGTTTAGCCTATCCGCGGAAAAGTAGGTGCTTGTGACTACGCTGTTTTCAACTGTCTCGTTGTAGAAGACGCCAGAATAATCAATCACGTCCCCTGTTTTGTCGCTGCCGTTCGGGTGGATGTGATAAACGGTGGGCACGTAGCCTCCGTCCCATCCCGCAGGATTGGAAACGCTGTAGGAGAGGCCGTATTCGATTTTGAAATTTACCCATTGGGAATAAGCTTCTTTTTCGTATTCGCTTGCATCGTCGCTAGAAGAGGGCGAATAGATTTTTCCATCTTCCCCCTTTACTTTGCGAATGCCGACCACATCGCAATCAAGGAGATAGAGGTAGTTCTCTGGAATCTTCGTTTCTTTGATGTTCGCGGCGAAATAAGCCTTAATATCGTAATCCACCAAGAAAGAGCAATCAGGGCAAGTAGAACGGCTGAAGACAATCGAAAAATCCGCAGAACCAGCATATTTTGCGTCCAATTGTTCTTTGCTTATTGTCAGCAAGCGCGGAGCCTCGATACGCTCGTTCATCCAGGACCGGAAGGTTTTTGCGTCTTTTACCCAGGCGGAATTCACATCGCTGGTCGTATGCTGATAAGCGATTTTGCCCTCCTTGAAAATCATCAGGGTTTCATGGCTCGCGCTGACCTCCGCCCCTAGATTGGCGAGAGACTTTGAACCTTCCTCATAACTGATCCAAGGAAGATAGATGTGCTCTTCCAAAAGATAAGGCGCCAAAACGTCGCTATGGAATGCCGTCCAGCAAGAGCAATCAAAAGCATTCCCTAGAAGCAAGAC
>CAVKPZ010000044.1:6314-15946 GCA_963658395.1 Lachnospiraceae bacterium
GTCATTGAGCGTGCCAAGATCGATCTGCTCCATGTGGGACTTCTTGCTTGCGTTGATTTCTTGATCGTCAAAGCGAACGGTTCCGTAGTCGATGACGACTTTTTCTACGGTTTCCAAGCTTGGGTTGCAGGATGCAAGCGGGAGAAGGGAGAAGCCCAAGAGAAATAAGGGGAGATTTTTCTTCATGGGATGATTATAAAAGCGCGTCTATTTTTTGGCAAAAAATCCCGTGAAAATCCTTTTGAAAATCCAAAACGAAAAGCCATGAGAAAATAAGGCTAAAATCCATTGGAATAATGCCCAAGGAAAGTTCGCGTCCGGTCGAAGGAAGTCCGCCTTTTTCCTTGATAGAAAATACACGCGGGAAAACCCCTCAAAAAAAGTTGAAAATTTTTATTGCATTTTAACCCCCTCACTTTCATTATTTGCGAGTTGGAAGAAACGGACTCCTTTGAGCCGGTGTTCACCATCTGTATGTTGTCTTTCGTCATTGGGGTTTCAGGCCCTGCTTCTGGGAGGTAATGTTATGGACGGAAACGATACGATCATCTCGTTGCGGCACGTTTGCAAAGAGTTTGACGGAACCACGGTTGTGGATGACTTCAACCTAGAAGTCAAAAAAGGGGAGTTCATTACGATACTTGGCCCTTCGGGATGCGGCAAGACCACTTCTTTGAGAATGATCGCGGGCTTTGAGATCCCCTCAAGCGGAGAGATTCTTCTCAATGAGGTCAATATCGCTCCTCTCCCACCTTACAAGCGCCCGGTCAACACGGTTTTTCAGCATTATGCCTTGTTCCCCCATCTTGATGTTTATGACAATGTCGCCTTTGGGCTCAAGATGAAGAGGAAGTACGTGCCTGTTCTCGATAAGGACGGCAAACAGGTTTTGGACAAAAAAGGCCAGCCCAAATTCAAAAAGAAAAGAATCCCCGCGAAAGAAATCGACGAAAGGGTGTCGAAGGCCCTTCGCGTCGTCGACCTCGATGAGATGGAAGACCGCGATGTCTCGACTCTTTCCGGAGGCCAGCAGCAAAGGGTCGCGATCGCCCGCGCCATCGTCAATGAGCCGCAGGTCCTGCTTCTCGACGAGCCACTTTCCGCTCTTGACCACAAGATGAGGAAAGACATGCAGGTCGAGCTGAAGGAAATGCATAAGAAGCTTGGCATCACCTTCCTTTACGTCACCCACGACCAGGAAGAGGCTCTTTCCATGTCTGATCGCATCGTCATCATGAAGCATGGGGTCATTCAGCAAATCGGCACGCCCGAGCAAATTTATAACGAGCCCGTGAACGCTTTCGTCGCAGACTTCATCGGCGAGAGCAATATTTATAACGGCACGATGATCGACGCGAAGAAAGTTCGCTTCATCGGGGCTGCCTGGGACTGCGTTGACGACTTCCCTCTCAATGAGAAGGTCGACATCGTCATTCGCCCAGAGGATGTTTTGATCGATGAGCCCGGGAAAGGCATCGTCGACGGCGTCATTACCTCGAAGAACTTCAAAGGCGTCCATTATGAATTCATCGTGCGCGTGGGCAAGAACGAGGTTCTTTGTCGCGACACCCATGATCATGAAGTCGGGGCGACCATCTCGATTCGCGTTGAGAAAGAGAACCTTCAGATCATGCATAAAGAGCTTACCGAGAACGAATACACGGATGCCTATATCGATGGCGACAACAAAATCGTCATCGGCGAAGATGCGTACGAATGCATCATCACGCGCCTCATCCCTGGATCAAAACTCAACGAAGACGGCAACGTGTTTGATCCCAAAACCCAGAAAAGCTATTCCTTTAAAGATGCCGATGTCGTCGCTGAGGTCGACCTCGACAAGATTGAGCTTTCTGACAACCTCTCCTTGGGCGTCGCCCAAGGCAGAATCGTCTCCTCGGTCTGGATTGGCGACCATTACCAATACATCGTCCGCACAGACGATGACGAAGATTACGTTGTGAACTCCCCCTATACCTGGAACGAAGGGGATATGGTTTCGGTAACGATTGACAAAAAGGACATCCGTCTCCGCTTAAAAGGAGATCTCGACTCCTACGTGGTGGAATGAAATGAGCGGCGCAAAAATCAAACGTTTCTTCCGTTTTAAGCGGAAGTACCTCAATTTCCCTTACCTCGTATTCCTCTCCCTCTTCGTTATCCTCCCGATTCTCATCATCGTCTTCTATGCCTTTACTGGCACTGCTGAAGACGGGAGCGTCTATTTCTCCTTCGACGCCCTTGTGAGTTTCTTCACGAATCCAACGAAGATCAACATCCTCGTGGTCTCCCTTTTCATCGGCATTTTGAACACCCTCATCTGCCTTATCATCGGTTACCCTATTGCCTATTTGCTGGCCAACCCGAAGATCAACAAGAACTTCATGCTCGTGATGCTCTTCATTATGCCGATGTGGATCAACTTCGTTCTTCGCACCGGGGCAACGCGCGACGTTTTGTCCTGGATGGGCATCAATGGGGGCAATCATCCCTATCTTGCGACGATGATCGGCATGGTCTACAACTATCTGCCTTTCACGATTCTCCCTCTCTATACGACGATGATCAAACTCGATCGCTCTCAGATTGAGGCGGCTCGCGATTTGGGCGCAAATCCCTTCCAAACCTTCGTTCACTCCATCCTTCCTCAAAGCGTTCCGGGCATCGTGAGCGCTTCTGAGATGGTCTTCATGCCGACGATTTCTTCTTACGTCATCTCCGATACCTTGTCCGAAGGAAAGATCACCTTGTTCGGCAATATCATCTATCTTCATTTCTCCCAATCCCAATGGAACGAAGGCTCCTTCATGGCACTCGTCATGCTGGTCCTGGTCTTCCTTTCCATGTTCCTTAGCCGCAAATTCGGCAAAGAAAACGCGAATCCTAGAGGAGGTCAATTATGGTAAGCCAAAAAACCATGGACGCAGCCGGCAACACCGAACGTCGCTTGGCCCGCAAGGCCAGGATCCTCAAGATCGCTGCTCAATTTGTCATTTGGGCCGTCTTGATCCTTCTTTACATCCCCATCCTAACCCTCATCGCCTATTCCTTCACCGAGTCTACGAACATCGGCACTTGGATGGGCTTCTCCTTTGGCTTATATAAGGACCTTTTCCAAAGCGAAGAGATCATGACCGCCTTAGGGAATACGATCATCATTGCCCTCGTGAGCTCAATCTGCTCCGTCGTGCTCGGCACCTGCGGGGCGATTGGGGCCTTCTATTCGAGCAAAAGGATGCGCTCCATCACCGAATCTATGACGGAGATTCCGGTGGCAAACGCCGAAATCGTCATCGCGATGTCGCTTACCGTTCTCTTCGTTTTCATGGGGACCTACCTCTTCAACGGGACCAATATTTTCTCCTTCTGGACCTTGCTTATTGGCCATATCATCCTCTCCTTGCCTTTCGTTTATCTTTCCGTAAAGCCTAAACTTCAGCAGATGGACCCCGCTCTTTATGAGGCGGCCCTCGATCTTGGCTGCACCCAACGTCAGGCCCTTTGGAAGGTGACGATGCCCGAGATCATGCCCGGCATTTTCTCTGGCTTCCTTCTTTCCATCACCTTGTCTCTAGACGACTTCATCGTCACGGCCTTCACCCGTGGCGCGGGCTTGCTTTCCGGTGAGAAGACCATCGATACGCTTTCCACCCTCGTGCAGGCCAAAATCAAGAAAGGCCCGATCCCTCCCGAGATGAGAGCTCTTACCACAATCATCTTCCTGGTGGTGCTCCTCATCGTCGTCGGAGTCACGATCTATCAAAACGTTGCCAAAAAACGCACGAACAAGCACATGAAATGGAGGCAAGCGAAATGAACTACCAAAAACTCCGCAAATCCTCGCTTTTCCTTGGACTTTCTATTCTTTGCCTCGCCTCTTGCTCTGGCGCCTCCTCTAGCGATGTCATCAATCTTCGCGTCCTCAACTGCGAGGATTATGTTGGCGATGGGGTTCTTGAGGCCTTCGAGACTTGGGAAAGGGAGGAAAACCATAAAAACGTCAAAGTCATCTACGACACCTTCGATACCAATGAAACGATGCTTTCCTCCCTCAAGACGGGAAAGTCGACCTATGACCTCATTTGCCCTAGCGACTACACCATCCAAAAGATGATGTCTTCTGGCATGCTGGAGCCTTTCGACCAGGACGGCACGCCGAATTACGATGACTACGTTTCCCCTTATCTCATCAAGCAGCTTGAGAAAATCACCGCCGATGACGGCAGCGGGACCCAAAAGCCGATCGCCGAGTATTCGCGCGGCTACATGTGGGGCACGCTCGGGGTGCTTTATAACCCTTCGAAAGTCGCTTCCGACAAGGGTCTTGACGAGGATGAAGTCAAATACGACATGGCTTCCTGGGATTCGCTTTGGGATAGCAAATACAAACTCGAGATGTCCGTGAAGGACTCCATGAGAGACACCTATTCCGTGGGCATCATGAAGACCTATGAGGAGGATATCCTCGCTGCGATGAAAGAATCCGGCTGCTTCGACATGGATTCCCTTGAGCTTCTGGAAGGGAAATACGACGAAGCCCTCGATACCTCAGAAGACAACGAGAATGCCTACACCCATAAGCTCTCGGAGGTCTTCAACCGCTGCGACAAAGACCAGGTTGCCAAGGTAGAGGCCTCTTTGATGTCATTAAAAGCCAACGTTTTCGGCTTCGAAGTCGATTCGGGCAAAGACGACATCGTCAAAGGCCTCGTGGGCATGAACCTCGCCTGGAGCGGCGATGCGGTCTATTCCATGGACCGAGGCGACAATGAAGGCGATAACGGAAACGGCATCTCCATCTATTACAGCATCCCGAAAACCGGCGGCAACATTTGGTTCGACGGCTGGGTGATGCCCAAATCCTCCTCGCTTCATAAAACGGAAGCCCAGGAATTCGTTGATTTTCTGAGCCAGCCCGACATCGCGGCGATGGGCATGGACACGATCGGCTATACCTCTTTCGTCGCCGGCGACACCATCCTGGACCTCGTAAGGCAATGGTACGACCCCCGCTCTTACGAGATGTACGTCTATCATGACGATGAATCTTGGGACGAAAGCGATTTCGTCTACGACGAGTCCTCTAACCCCGAAGACGAAGAGGGTTATGTAGACCACGGCTCTTATTACTCTTATGGCGGCGACTCCTATGCGTCTAATTCCGGCATCTTGCTTAAAGACGGCACGGGCGTCGACGAAGAAACTGGCGATGACCACGGCTCTTATTCCATGGTTGGCTCCACTTATGAAGAAGCCGTCGTAGACGGCACTTCCATGTCTTGGGAGGAATATATCGACCTTGTTAACGGGAAAGCCGAAAGCGAAGAGGAAGAGCTCGATTGGGCGGTTCGCGACTTGACCTATATGTTCGAAGGGACGCTTGAAGAGGTGCCCTCTGTTCTTGGCGATACGCCCGGAACAAACCCTTATCTTTTCTACTCAGACGAAATCGAGACGATCGAATCCCCTTACGGAGAAGGGTACGATGTCGAGGCAGGGCGCCAATTCTATGCGCAATACCCTGACCAAAATCTCATCCCAAAGCTCTCCGTTATGAAAGACTACGGCTACAACAACAAGTACGTTCTTGCAATGTGGGAGAACGTGAAAGGCAATAACCTCCCCATTTGGGGAGTCGTCGTCTTCTCCATCCTCCTTGCCGTCTTGCTCGCGGGAGGTATCTCCGCCTTCGTCGTCAAGATGCAGTATCGAAAAATCAAGGTCGCTCGGCGCAAGGAAATCGCAAAAGAGTTCGAAAAAGAAAGCGAATAAGGCTTCGCCCCGCTTGGTGCGGGGCTTTCTTGCTGATGCGTCGGTGAGGCTCCTTCGCAACCCTTGCTCGCGTTAAGGCCTCTGACTTTGGTTTTTGAAAAGTATTGCTTTTCCCTGCTTTTTTAGGGTGTTATAATCCGCTTGCTGCATCCGTAGCCAAGCGGTAAGGCAAGTGACTGCAACTCACTCACCGTCGGTTCGATTCCGGCCGGATGCTCCAAAATTGTTAGTTGCTTGTTCAAGGCAAGTGGACTATAGTAACCGGGCTGCCGATAGGCGGCCAATGCGCCCGTAGCTCAACTGGATAGAGTATCAGACTACGAATCTGGGGGTTGTGGGTTCGAGTCCCCCCGGGCGCACCATTTAGAGGAATTATGCCTGACCTAACCGCGTCAGGCTTTTTCTTAAGGCGTTTGCTTTGTCTAGACCGGCGGCTTGTCGGCTGTCTTTTTTAAGATATCATAGCCTTGCCCGCCATCTTCCTCAAAGCGGCCTAGCGTCTTCGCCTTCTCCAATGTCTCCCCGCATGCCATAACGGCCCTCTTTGGCAAGGCGATGAGAAACTTTGACCTGGAAAGATTCCGATTTTTGGTGAGATAGCCACGCCTAAGCTCATTGCTAAACTCGGGCAGCCAGCGGCTATTTCCTCAAAAGTTGCACTTCTTGCATTGGATCATCGACTTATCGGTAGATTCGTTGTAAAAAACGCCAGCCCATTTGCATATGCTCTGTAAAATCGGGACAACGGATTCCCCTTTTTTGGTCAAAGAATATTCAACTCTTGGAGGTATTTCATCATAGGATTTCCTGGCAATCATCCCGTTTTGCGACAATTCTTTCAAACTCACCGCTAAAACGGCATCCGTCACATTGCCCATCTCTTTCCTCAGTTCGCTGTATCTCAAGCTTTTCTTGTAAGCTAGCACGCATATTATTCTGGAATTCCATTTGCCGCCAAAAATATCCAAGCCATATTCCAAAGGGCAACGTATATCCTCTTCTAACTTCTTCTTATACATAACATCACCTCGCGTTTTAGTATAGGATATAACTTTATTTAACAGAAGTTACTAAGAAAATTATTAGTAACACATAAATTTGTTAATACCTATTTAATCAAGAGTCGTTCGATTAAGATACGGGTGCTTAAGCAAACAGCTATTAGGAGGATTTATATGAGCTGCAAAAATGTTAAAGCCTATTTGGAAATCACAATGGCCATCCCCGAAGAGAACAGGGGGAAGGCCGCCAAGGTCTACACGGATTACCGTGGACCGTTCCTTGAAACGATTGAGGGCGCGCTGACGAAGGATCTATTGGTCCGCGATGAGGACGTCCAAGTCCTTCATGGGTTCGATTCCGTGGAACACGCGAAAGCCTATCTTAGCAGTGCGATGTTCACGAATGACGTTTTCGTCGGGCTCCAACCGCTTTGGAGCAAGGATCCGGAAGTCAAGATCTATATTGTCGCCTGATCGGCAGACTTGAAAACAAGCGTTTGTCGTTAGCTGACGAAGTCTGGCTCGTTCGATTCCGGAGGTGTTTTCATCCGAAAATCAAAAGCGGCTCTAGGTGGCAATCGACAGACGAAAAGAGCTTTCAGAGTGAGTTCTGAGAGCTTTTTTGATTCGCGGTTATGGTTTCAATGATTGGGGGTTTGCACGCAAAAGAAGAGCGGCATTACGTTTGAAATTCGGAGTTAACAAATTTTGAAAGCGCATTATATTGGCATTGGCTCGAGCAAGCTTCGAGTGCCTGGCCTACCGAACTAGGCCCGGCCGATGAGGTTTTCCGCAAGCCGACATTCATCGGGGGATTCCACTATGAAAAACAAAATCACGATTGCCCTTAGCCTTTTCGCCTTTCTCGGGCTGGCTTCCTGTGGCGGGCAAACAGGTTCGGCAAGTTCCGGCGAGGAAAAGGCATCAGAGAGCGCTGACGCGACGAGCTCTGCCGAGGGAAGCTCCTCATCCAGCGCAAAAGTCTATGATACGAACGGGAAGGAAATCGTCAGCGGAAGCTCTTCGGTCTCTTTCGTTTATGGCCGTCAGACCACGACCAAAACAATAAAGGCAGCATATTTGATCGATGGGGTTACCGTGAACATCGCCTCCGGGGAATATGCAAGCGCCTCGGGCACTTCCGACCAGGTCGTTTTCTTGGTCGTCAATGGCGGGAAATTGAACATCACCGGGACGAGCGAGGACCATGTGGAGATTTCCAAGTCCGGAAGCGCGGCCTCCAACGGGCAGGTAAGCGACGATTATAATTTCTACGGCATAAATTCAGGAATCGTCGTTTCTGGTTCCGCCTCAAGCGCGACGATAAAATACGCAGACATAAAAACGGCATCCAACGGATCCAATGCCGTGGTCGCCACTAACGATGGCGCGATTGACATTTCTTGTTGCGCGGTTGCGACGACTGGCTCTGCGGGTTCAAGAGGACTTCACACCACCTATGGCGGAGAAATCACCGCGGATGATGTGAGCATCACAACCCAAGGAGCCTCTTGCGCTTGCTTGGCAAACGATCGGGGAGGCGGAAACATAACCGTCTCTAACATGACCCTTGAGACCAATTCGAATGGCTCGCCTCTTGTTTACTCGACGGATTCCATCATCGTTTCGGATTCGACGGGCACGGCAAATAAAGCCCAGATGGTGGTCGTGGAAGGGGGGTCTAGCGCCAAATTGACCAATTGCGCGTTCTCGTGCACGGGGGATGGGAACCGAACCGGAACGAGCGACATCAACTCCTCTAACCATACGATCGACGCCGGCGGGATATTCATTTACCAATCCTTTTCTGGAGACAGCGCGGAGGGGACTGATTATTTCACGGCGAGCGGCTGCACGTTGAGCGTCACCTCCAGCGGCATCCCGATGTTCTACTTAACGAACATCACCGCGGCTCTTTCGCTTACAAACAATACCCTCGTTCAAGCCTCCTCCTCAGACTATCTCTTGATCGCCGAGGCGACGAACCAGTGGGGGAACAGCGGATCTAATGGCGCGGATGTGAGCGTCAAATTGAGCAGCCAAGATTGGGATGAGAGCAGAACCTATATCGGCTCGACTTCAAGCGTTTCGTACAAATAGGGATTCCCGGGCTGGATCTCTAAGTCGCCTTTGCGCCAAGGAAACGGAGATTGCCTATCTACTTTTGGATGCGCATTAGACGGAAATCGCAGCAATCGTCCCCAACAGCCAAAGTCTAGGCGCGGTGAAGCAAACCGCTCTTCCTTTGGCTTTGGGCGCGCCCAAAGAACCGCGGAGGAGCTCTAGGCAAAACAGGGCCTTCGGACTTTGCTCCGCTTGATACTTTCGAATAAGACTTTCCCAATAGATAGGACTATATAGCTCCGGCAATTTTTGAAGATGCCGTCGGCCGAAAGCCATCGGAGATGCCAAAAGCGGCGGATCCGTTGGCTTTTTCCGCGCCGAATCGGCGGCGCATGGGGGCCGAAACGTCGACATTTCTCCCGGAATTCCGTTGATATATAGTCTTATTAAGGTTATAATAGGACTATATAAGGAGGGGGAATCATGGCAATCCCAGACGAGATCCGCAAAATCAAGAGGCCGACGAACACCGTCGTCGTCGCATACGGGAAGGGCAAGGACAAGTACGCCGTCAGGCAGCGCATAGGCTGCAAGAGGGTGAACGGGAGGAACGTCCCGGTGACGGGGCCGACCATCGGGCACATCGTCGGCGGCGCCTTCGTCCGGAGCAAGGAGCTCGCCGGCGATTCCCCCGACCTGAAGGACTGGGCGAACGTCGCCTACTGCGACTCGCTCTTCAGGGACGTCATCGGAGACCTCGACGCGCACTACGACCACGGGGTCTCGCTGCAGATC
>CAVKPZ010000045.1:0-15828 GCA_963658395.1 Lachnospiraceae bacterium
TTGGAATCCTGGAAAAGCCGGCGAAGGCCCCGAAGAAGGGCCCCGGAAGGCCGAAGAAGAACGCTATATAGTCCTATAAATTGGGAAAGTCTTATTCGAAACTTCTTTTATTTGTGCGCTTTCCAAACAAAATTCGCTAATTCCTTGCCCTTTGGGAGGCTTCTTTTACAATGGTGGAGAGGACACGGAGGAAGAAAAATGACGCCGGAAGAACAACGCTACGCCCAGGAGATAAAGGGCTATATCTTGGGAAACTACAAGAACAATTTCCGCGAGCCCGTCGCGAACTTGAAACACCCCTATTTGGTTCCCGGGGCCGCCTATCGCCATCAACTTTGGGATTGGGACTCCTGGCTTACGGGATATGCTTTGCTCGGGATCGACGACCCTTCCATCGAGCCCTACGAGAAAGGGTGCGTTCTGAATTTTCTTAACGCCCAGGATGAGCAGGGGAGGCTCCCTATCCTGGTGCAGGATACCTACTGGTGGCTTTTCACTTTGGATCCAAGGGTCTTCACGAATACCCATAAGCCCTGCCTTGCGTTGCACGCTCTTGCCATATCGAGGCATTACGGCGATGCCTCTTGGATCAAAGAGGGCTTCCCGAAGATGCAAAAATACATCTCTTACTATGAAGAGAAGCAAAAAGACTGGGAGACGGGCCTTTTCTTCCCAATCGACGATCTGGGCCTTGGCTTTGATAACGACCCCACGGCTTTCTACCGCCCAAAATGCAGCACCGCGACCATTTTCCTCAATTCCTTGATGCAGGCGGAGCTGCAGGCGATGTCGGATTTGTCTTCCATGCTTGGACTCGCGGAGGAGAAAAAGGATTACCAAAGGAAAGCGGATGATCTGGCTAAGGCCATTCGCGAAGAGCTTTTCGACCCCAGGGATGGCTTTTTCTACAGCGCGGACATCTCTTTGCGGAAAGTCGATCCGAACGAATGGCTGCAAAGTGGCGCCCCCAGGAACTACCATTCTCTGCCCATGCGCATCGAGACTTGGGCTGGCATCTTGCCGCTTTGGTGCGGCATCGCGAGCAAAGAGGAGGCCGAGCGCGTGGTCAAGGAACATTATCTCGACCCCAAGACGCTTTCTAGCCCATTTGGCATCCGCAGCGTGAGCAAAGCGGAGAAAATGTACCGCTGCATCAAGTCCGGGAACCCCTCTTGCTGGAGCGGGCCCATTTGGATCAACGCCAATTATTTTGCCTACATCGGCCTTAAAAACTACGGCTATGAGGATTTGGCCAAGGAGCTTGCCCTGAAGACGATCCGCCTTCTTGGAAAAGATCTAGAGAAACGCGGCGAGTTCTGCGAATACTATGATCCCGAGACGGGGGAAGGGCTCAATAACCAAGGCTTCCAAAGCTGGAATTTCCTGGTTTTGCTGATGATTCAGGATTTGGAAAAGGCAAAATAAGCCAAAAAGCCCGCAAAACCCCTTTTTTCCGGGAGTGGGTTTGTGGATGGCTCGCCCTCAGGCGTTTTATTTTGAAGCGTCTAGAACGCCTTGAGTATGGGGGCCGTTTCCCATAATGCTAGGCGCGTTTGTCTTTTTTTCGTTCCTTTAGGAAGTGTATTGGGCTAAAATTCGCCTCAGCATGAAAAGAAGCAAAACTCTGAATCTTTCCTCGGAACGGAGAATCGAGCTGCTTGGCCATTATTTTCAAATTAATCAAGAGAAGCGACTGGTTTACGTGAAACTCCGCTTCGATCGCGCAAGCGATGTTCTTGAAGAGAACTTCGGGGAGGAGAAGTGCGGAATGTTCAAAAATTCCGTGCTCGAAAACGTAGGGCAGATCTACAGCCACATCCCCATGGAATACCGTGCGGAAATCGAGATTTACATCGGCGACTATGAAGGCTATGAGCCCAAAGAGATCCTTTCGCGCTTCAACGAGGCGCTCGAGCTCAACAACTATCAAAATTCAAGAGACAAAAAGAGGCGGTGGCTCCGGGCCTGCTTGCTCATCCTCGCGGGCATCGGGATCCTGGCTTTGATGGGCGTAGGCGTCTCTCGGCATTGGTTCGGGGAGGAAGGAAGCGAGTCCGTCTCACTTTGGACGGAAGTCCTCGACATCGCCGGATGGGTCTTCATCTGGGAGGCGGTCACCATCTCCTTCCTGCAGCCTAGCGCTTTAGGCATCCTCGGCGTGAAAATCCTCTCAAGAACTAATGGCATTCGGCTTTACAAAAAAGGCGCGAATGAGATACTCGCGGAGGAAAACGGCTCTGCCATCGTGGCGAAATGGGAAGAGGAAGGAAGGGTTGAGAAAAGCGGGAAACTCGCTTTGCTCCTTTCTTCCTCCGCTTTCTTGGCGATGGGGTTCGCCTCTTTGCTCACCGTTCTTCTCTCCCTTGGAAATTACACTTTCGGGGATTGGGAATTCTGGGCGATGCTCATCAGCGGCATCATCGTCTTCGTGCTGGATGTCCTGGGAGGCATCTCTGGGCTTTCCCGCTATCTAGGAAAAGGCCCGCTTAAGAAATTCGTCTTCCCCTTCGCCGCCTTCAACGTGGTTCAGCTGGTCATCACCATCGTCGGTTTGGTCTATTACCAAACCTGGCACTTTACGTTTTCGGCGATCGCGACCTTTGTTCTGCAGATCGGCTATGTCTATGGCGTTGTGCTGGACGTATTGAAAAACAAGAAGATTTTCTGAGGGCTATCGATTTTTCCTCTTTTGCGCGTTTTTCCCTTGTTTTGCCCAATTTAAGAAAAGCCGACCTTGCAAGTTAAGCTCTCAACGAGCAAAATAAGTCCCGCTCGGGACGTAGCGTAGCTTGGTTATCGCGTCTGCTTTGGGAGCAGAAGACCACCGGTTCGAATCCGGTCGTCCCGACCAAACGAAGCATCGGCCTCTGGATTCAGGGGCTTTTTTCTTTGAAAGCCTTCCAAATTAGCGGATTAGGAAGCCTTGGCTTCTTGAAGAATCAGCCAAGAAAAGCTTTTTCTTATTTGGGGATTTTGATTGAAGCAATCCGCTTCCCTTTTTTCGATGTGCCCGCTTCGCCAAGGAAGACGAACTTTCCTTTTCCTTTCAAGGAGATATGCTCGCCTTCTTTTGGGAGGGCGTCTGGCTTAGGCGAGGAAGAGGTGAGGAATACGTTCCCCGCCTCGATTTGGCGCTTGGCCTCTTCTCTGGAAATATGGAAAGCTCCCGCTAGCAGCGAATCAAGCCGCAGGGAAGAGACGGAAATGCGCTTCTGCTCGAAGCTAGGCGCATAAGGGCAGGAAAAAGGATGGAGTTTTGCGGTCTTAATTGGGTTTTTGCCCACGCTTATCAGGTTTTCTTGGAGATAATCCGCAAGATCGCTTGAAACGTAAATGTAGGCCTCTTTCTCCCCGCAGAGGATGTCTCCGATGCGGTTCCTTTCTATCCCTAGGGAAAGCAGGGCGCCTAGATAATCGCGATGCGTCAGGGGCGTGGCGAACTTCTCTGCTTTTGGATAGACGTGGAGGCAAGCCAAAACCTCAGGGGAGGTGGATTCGTTTTGGAGAAAGTCCTCTTTGCTCATGTAAGAAGGCAAGAAGACGAAGCAGCGCCTCTCGCTTTCTTCCTCTCCTCCGAAAAGAAGATAAGGGACCCCGTTGATGTCTTTTTGCCGGTTTCTTTTGCCTAATTCCTCGAGCAAAGCGCTTTGCTCCGAAAACCCGAAGAACACGCTGTGGGTGAGATAGTTCTTCTCCTCACATTCCCTGGATAAGTCTTCTAAGCGGCCTAAGGCAAACTTGATCTGTTCCTCGTTCACCCTTAAAGGATAGAGGATTCGGAGAGCTAAGATAAAGATGTTTTAGAAGAGATCCTACCCTTTCAAAAATTGATAGCAAAAAACTTGAGCGTCCCCCTTGCAACCAAGGGAGGAACGTCACTAAAATCTTGCCCGTAAAGGAGCAATTCATCATGAATGCAAAAAAACTTTCACTAACCCTGTCCGCGCTCGTCCTCGGACTCACCTCTTGCGGTGGTGATAATGGCCTTACTCGCAAAGAAGCTTACACCAAATTGGACGAGATCGTCGCCGCCACCCCCGAGGCGCAGACCAAGCTCACCTCCACCAACAACACCATGGCTGACGTCACCGATTCGGAAGGCAACGTCACTAAGGCCGGCACTCTCGCCACCTACGTTTTTGACGCCAACACCAACTACGCCCACGTCACCGTCGGCGCCGCCAAAGAGATTAAATTCACGACTTCTCTTGGCAATGTCGCGCTCCCTCTTCACTCCGGCAATGAGCTCTTCGCTTACAAAAGCGGCGAGAGCTTTGTCTTTGGAATGAAAGGCGAAACCATTGACGGCAAAACCACCGTGGAGACCAAATCCATCAAAGTCACGGTCTCTTCCACTAGCACCGTTGCTTATGCCGCCGCTAGCGCGATCATGAAGGATTTCGCCAAGACCCAGATCGACGCTTTCGTCAAATGCGGCCGTATGCACTGGCACAATGGCGCGGCCGGACTTTCCGCTTATCTCAAGAGACAAGACACCCTTGATCAAAACAAAGAAGCCATCGTCGTTGGCAGCGAGACCATCGAAGCGGGCGCAACCGAAGCGGGCTCCCATATCGTTCTCAAAGATGAGAAATACACTTCCACCGGAAGCGGCAACCTCACCCTTGATTTCGATGCCCTTTATCCGAATCCGAAAACTCCCGAGAAGCTCCATGAGCCTTTGAAGTTCGAGTTCAACAACAACCTTCTCACCCATTGGTACAACGCCAAAGCGAGCAGCTATGCCGGGAATGAATGGACGATGAACTATGGCACCGCCGACAATGCGGCTTGCTCCTTCACTGATACCACCGACACCGAAGAAGCCGCTCAGCTCGCTATTGTCGTTCCTGCGGCCATCGCCGCTCTTGTCGCCGTCGATCAGCCGACCGCGGAAAGTGACCTCTATCCTTCTCACTGGAACAATTAAGAGGCTTCCGTTGACCTTAATTAGGAGGGTTCCGACCCTCCTTTTTTGATGGGGAACAAAATTGGTAAATCAGTAAAACGATATCGCTTCTCTTTGCGTGAGCGCGACTTTATAATCTCGGCAAAGGAATGGAGTCACCATTTTTATGATTGCAAAGTCGAATCATCTGCAGACCCCGAAGGGCTATTCCGCCGACCTTCCTATCTGCGCTTTGCCGGTTCAGAAATTCCTGTGGATCCCGAAGACGAACTTCCGCTGCGCGAAGGCGGAGGTCTCGATTCAAGAAGGGGACAAAGTCAATTTCTGCCAAGAGGTCGGCGTCCGCCACGGACCTTTCTTCGATCAGCCTATTTTCGCGCCCTGCTCGGGGACGTTTGTCGGCTTCGAGAAGCACGGATACCGCAACGGCAAGGTCATCGAATACCTGAAATTCGAAAACGACGGGCTGGATACCCTTGACCCAAACATCAAGACCAGGACCAAAGAAGAATTGAATTCTTTGACGCAGGACGAACTCGTGAATGAGCTCAAGCATTACGCGGCCGTTGGGCTGGGCGGATCGAGCTTCCCTTCTTACGTCAAAATGCAGACGAAGGAGAAAATCAACACCATCCTCATCGACGGCGTTGAATGCGAGCCCTACGTCACCGCCGATCACCAAGCGCTTTCGGACGAAAACAGCCTTCGCCATGTGATCGAAGGCATGATCCTTCTTGAGAGAATCTTCTCTTGCCGTGACGCGCGCATCTGCATCAAGAAAAAGCATCAGGAACTCGTCCCCATCTTTAATAAGGTAATTGCCGATTATCCTGATAGCGGAGTCACCATGCAGCTGCTTGGATCCTACTATCCGCAGGGGTGGGAAATCGAGATGATCCGCCGTGCGACGGGGATTGAAGTGAAATCAGGAACCCTCCCCTCCAAATACGGCATCCTGAATTTCAACGTCAACACGATGATCCAGATGATGTCCATCCTAGAAGAGGGCCGCCCCGTGATGGAACGCTATGTCAATGTCAATGGGGACATGGTCAATAAGCCCTGCACCGTTCTCGCCCGTATCGGCACCCCCTTTAGCGAGCTCATCGCCGCTGCTGGCGGATATAAAGATGAGGAGAAAGAGAAAGTCCTCATCGTCGGAGGCGCCATGATGGGCGCTTCTATCCCAAACGATGATTGCTTTGTTACTAGAACAGTCACCTCGCTCGTCGTGAACGAGAAGAAGCATTACCTCGAAGAGCCCTGCATCCGCTGCGGCTCCTGCGTCCTCTCTTGCCCCGCCCATCTTCATCCGGTTCTCGTCATGAAGGCCATGAAGACGATGCCGGTCAACAAAGAGAAAATCAAATCGCTCAACGTCCTCTCTTGCATGGAATGCGGACTCTGCAGCTATTCCTGCACCTCGAAGATCCCTCTCACCGACCACATGAGAAGAGCGAAAGTGGTGGCCAAATTGCCCTGATGAAAGGAGAAAAACATGAATTTCACCGTTGAAACCTCTCCCCACATTAGGAGAAAGGCGAGCGTCGTCTCGATGCTCGTGGACGTCCTCATCGCCCTGCTCCCCGTCATCGTTTGGAGCTGCGGCTATGGCTGGGCGGGAATCAAGAATCTCTTGATTCCTTTGATCACCATGGAGGCCGCCGAGCTTGTCTTCGTCCTAATCAAAGGGAAGGGGTCGCTAAAAGGCTATCGCCCCTCCAATGCTTTAGGAGCCGCAATCAGCGCGCTTATCTTCGGGCTCATGATGGAACCTAGGGCCGCCTCGATGGCCGGGATGGAATACTTCTATCTCATCGTCGGGAGCGCCTTTGGAATCATCGTGGCGAAACTCCTTTTCGGGGGTTTCGGACAAAATATCTTCAACCCCGCCGCGGCAGGGTTCGTCTTCACGAAGCTTTGCTTTGGCTCCTCTTGGAACGGGGCTTATGTCGTCAATGACTGGACGAAGCTTTTCGGGCTGGACGCCTCCTTGTCCACCGGGGCCACTTATTTAAGCAGCAACCCCCTCACTACGAAATGCTCCTATTCCTTCCTCGATCTCTTCCTTGGCAATACCGCGGGAGCGATGGGGGAGGTCTGCAAGGCCGCGATCATCCTTGGCCTGATCTATTTGCTCATCCGCCGCGCAGCGGATTGGCGGGTCGTCCTTTCTTATGGGGTGACCTTTGCATCCATGATGCTTTTGGCCGGAGCCTTCCAGAAGAGCGGCGACAACGCCTTTGCTTTCGCTCTCAATCAGATACTGTCCGGGGGCATGCTCTTCGGGCTCGCCTTCATGATCACCGACCCCGTCACCATGCCAATCGATGCCCCGGCCAGAGTTACCTATGGCATGATTGCCGCGATTCTTGCGGTGCTTATGCGTCTCTTCGCTTCGAATCCGGAAGGCGTTGCCTATGGCATTTTGATCGCCAATGGCGTCAGCGCCTTCCTCGATCATTACAAATGGGCTCATTCCCGTTATACCTGGAAGGACTTCATGACCTATGGCATCATCGCTGCAATCGCCGTCCTCATCCTTTGCTTCGCCGTTCCTTCGAAAACCAATGAGCTTGTGAACGCGACGAAAGCCTCAATCGCTTTGAAAGGAGGCTTCTAATGAAAGACCAAATGAAGAAATACCTCCTCTGCGGAGGGGTGCTGCTTGGCTTAGGCGTCGTTAGCGCTGGCTTGCTCGCGGGGGTCAACCTTGTCACCGCTCCGATCATCGAAGCGGAAGCGGTTAGAAAAGCCAATGCCGGCTATCTTGAGATTTTCGCTGAGGCGAAAGCCTTCGAAAAGATGGATTTCTCCACCGAGGAAGAAAAGGAAGCGCTCGCGGAAGGAGGGCTCGTCCCATCAAGTGTCGATTATTACGTCAACGCCTATAGCGATGCAGGAAAAACCGAGGAAATCGGGAAAATCTTCCACGGCATTACACCCGGCAGAGACGCCGATCTTGAGGTGCTTGTCGGCTTCGTCATGGATAATGGAACCCCCTCTCTTAAGAAAATCACGATGCTCAAATGCAGCGATTCCTTCAAAAGCACCTTTGAGAAAAACTATCTTGATCCGGTGAACTCCGGGACGAAGAGCTATGACGATCTCAAAAACATCGGGGCCACGGTCACCGCGACCGCGGTCAGCAAAATCGTCGGTGAGGCAAGCAAGCTCTTCGCCGCGCTCGCTGGAGGCATCGTCGAAGATCCCTCCGCTTGGAATCAGGCGGCTTTCGCGGGGAAAAACTACAAGGTTTCCAGTTCCTCGACCAAGGTGGAAGACGCCTCTTATGCGGAATTCTCCAAATACTATTCCTATTTTGACGATGAGCTTGGCCACAATGAGGCTGGACGCTGGTACCTTGGAAAAGACGGCGACTTCGCCGCGGCCATCGCCGTCAGCGCGAATGGCTTCGAAGGAGGATATGTCCTTTCCTCCAAATACACGGACGTCGATTACAAAGCCTCGCCGTTCTATAGCGCCTCCTCTTTGCCTAGCGGAGATACTGGCAAGGCCCTATCCGCGCTTGGCGAGAAAACCGTGAGACATCTCTCCTCCTCGCCCTTGCAGACCATCTCCTATCAGGCGATCAGCCTTTATGATGGCGGCGACCACGCCAGCAAAGAGGAGCTGAACCTAGCGATCACGGGCGTGGAGAATCTTGGCATCGACGGCGAAGAGTGGCCCTGCGAGACCAAGCGCCAGGTCATCGCCAACCGCTACACGGTCTTCGATAAAAACAGCAATGAGCTCGGCGTCGTTTACGAGGCTGAGTTTCACATCGTCAAGGAAGAGTCCGGCGCGGATGAGACGGAAGCCCATGGCGGGCTTTACTTCCTCCTCGGTTTCTCGGGCGAGAACTACGACGCGCCGACGCTGAGCGAAATCAAAGCCCTGGAAAACAGCTTCTCCGAGGGCGCGAAGCTCAGGAAAAATGTGATTAATCCCTTCAATGAGGGGGAAGACCATTCCTGGTCCGCCTTCGGGGATAGATGCAAGAAAGACGCGGACATCGGCTTTGGAAGGATCGGGGCGACCATCTCTAGCCATGCCTTGTACGCGGTCTGCAACCTTGAGCGAATCAATTACGCTTCTTTGAAAGGAGGTAAATGAGAATGGCTAAAAAACAGCACGGGACCCATCTAGAGTCCTTCCTCGCCCCTATTTGGAGGGCGAACCCCCTCTTCGTTTTGATCCTAGGCACTTGCCCAGCGCTTGGGGTCACCACGAGCCTCGAAGCCGCCTTTGGCATGGGGCTTCTCTTCACCTTCGTTTTGGTGGGCAGCAACGTCTTGGTGAGCGCCCTCAAGAAATTCATCCCCGAGGAAGTCGAGACCCCGGCTTACATCGTCATCATCGCGACCTTTGTCTGCTTGGTCGAGATGTTCTCCGAGGCTTTCCTCCCGGAGCTCTACTCAAGCCTAGGCGTCTTCATCTCGCTTCTTGTCGTCAACTGCATCGTCTTAGGGAGGGCCGAGGCGTTCGCGAATAAAAACACCGTCTTAGATTCGCTTCTTGACGGCATCGGCAACGGCATTGGCTACACCCTCGCCATCTGCATGATCGGGCTTATCCGCGAAGTACTCGGCACGGGTTGCATCACCTTCGGCTCGACGCTCACCTTCCTTCCGAAATGCACCTTGCACATCCTTGATTTCTCCGATTACGGAGGACCGAATTTCTCAATCTCCCTCTTCACCCAGCCTGCCGGCGCCTTCATCGTGCTTGGCGTCATCATGGCGGTGATCCAGGCCGTGAACCTAAGCAAGGCGGCTAAAGAGAAAGAAAGAAAGAAGCAAGAGCTGCTTGCATCCAAAGCCGCAGCCGCCAAGGAGGCCAAATAACCATGCAATACCTAGTTTCCTTCTTGCTCGCGATTGTTTCCTCGATGCTCATCGAGAACGTCGTCCTCTCTCGTTTCTATGGCATCTGCTCCTTCGTCGGCGTTTCCAACAAGCTAAAGAACGCCTTCTCGATGGGCCTTGCCGTCACCTTCGTCATCGTCATCAGCGCTTTGATCTGCTACCCCCTCTACATGCTTCTAGAAGCGGCGGGTCTCACTTTCCTTAGGACGATTGTCTTCATCCTCGTCATCGCCTCCTTGGTCCAGCTGATCGGCTTCTTCATCAAGAAGTACAGCCCCTCTCTTTATAAGGCTTTAGGGATCTACCTCCCGCTTATCACCACGAACTGCGCGGTGCTTGGCGTGGTGGAGGAGAACGCCTCGCAAGGCCTCGACTTCGGAATGTCCATGGCCAATGCGATCGGCACAAGCCTAGGCTTCCTCTTCGTCATCGTTCTCTTCTCTGCGATCCGCCTCCGCATCGAGGACCACGATGTTCCCAAGGCCTTCAAAGGCCTTCCAATCGCCCTCATCACCGCGGCTTTATTAGCCATGGCCTTCTCTGGGCTAGGCGGGATGGTCTGATGCCCCGAGTCATTTGGATCATCATCGCCGTCGCGGTCTTGCTGGCCCTAGTCGCCCTCTTCGTGCTTAGCTTCTTGCTCTACGTGAAGACCCCGGCACCCAAGGGCTGCGAGAAAAAGCTAAGCGAGCTTTGCTCCTCTTGCCCGAATTCGCGCTGCGAGTTCCAACTCTATGAAGCAAAGGGCGATCTTAAAAACGAAAAAGAAGAAAAGGAGAATTCGAATGAACACAATCCTGACTGACGTGAACCCCTTGACGATTTTGTGGGGAATCTTGATCCTTGGCGGGCTCGGCCTCCTCTTCGGAGTGGCTCTCGCCCTTGCGGAGAAATTCCTCCACGTCGAGGAAGATAACCGCATCGAGGAAGTCGAGAAATTGCTCCCCAACGCGAATTGCGGAGCCTGCGGCTACGCCGGCTGCCACGATATGGCGGAAGCCCTCGTCACCGGCGCGGCGAAGAAGGTCACCTTATGCAAAGTAGGGAAGGTCGATAAGAACTTCAAGCCGATCATCGAGTATATGGAAAACCATCCAGACGCCGATGGGACCAAACATGTTCCCACTTTGTAAGCCTAGAAGGATCATGAGGTCTTAGACGGGCTATCCGAAACGCGGATTATACTCAAGCAATAAGCATTGCCTTCAATTGGGGCAATGCTTTTTTATACTCGCAAAAGAAGGCTGACGTAGCATCGCCTTTCGTATTCGATGTGGGAAAAGACGTTGGAAAAATTGGATAATGGTCTTTTTTTGAGAGAAACTTTAATCCAGGTCTTGTAAGGTAAATAAAAACAAACCATAATTGACAAAAAACGGAGGATGAAATGATGCAAAGACCGACAAACGACAAAGAATTTAAAGCTTGGGTTAAGGAACTCAGCCAGAAGTACAAACGATCCCAGATAAAGGCCGCGATAAAAGTCAACGGCGAGATGCTCTCGTTTTATTTCGAACTGGGAAGAGAGATTTCCTTGAATTCTTTTAAGGCAGTCTATGGCTCGAAGTTTTATGACAATTTGAGCAAGGAACTTATTTCCGATTTGCCAGACGTCCGAGGCTTATCACCCATTAATTTGAGATATATGGAGCGGTTTTATAATCTTTATAAAGACAGTTTGCAAATAGTTCCACAACTTGTGGAACAATTGTTTTCCATTCCCTGGGGTCATCACCGTTATATCATCGATAGATGCAAAGATCCTAAGAAAGCGTTGTTCTTTGTGCAAAGGACGATAGAGAACAATTGGTCAAGAGACGTTCTCCTGAGCTTCCTTGATACGGATTTGTATGAAAGAAGCGGAAAGTCCATAAACAATTTCGAACTTCTTCTTCCCAAAGAAGAAAAGGATCTAGCGAGGCAGTTAACGAAAGACCCCTATAATTTTGATTTTTTGTCTTTGACCAATGACTATAACGAGAAAGAGCTGAAAGACGCCTTGGTGGAGAACATCCAAAATTTTCTGCTTGAATTGGGGACGGGCTTTGCCTTTGTGGCAAAAGAGAAAAGGCTTTTGGTCGGGGAGACCGAGTTTTTCGTGGATCTCCTTTTCTATAACGTTGAACTGCACGCTTATGTTGTGGTGGAAGTGAAGACGTCCAAATTCAAACCAGGTGATCTTGGGCAGCTGGGAACCTATGTTTCCTCGGTCAACCACCTGTTGAAAAAGGAGGGCGACAACCCGACTTTGGGCATCTTGCTTTGCAAAGACAAGGACGAAATCGCCGCGGAGTATTCTCTTGAGAACTACAACATTCCCATGGGAATATCCTCCTGGGAGCTAAACAAAGTCCTGCCTGCGAAATTGAAGAGTTCTTTGCCCTCAATCGAGGAATTGGAAAACGAATTGAGCGAGAAAGAGGATTAAGGCAGTCGATGATTTGATCGTATACATCTTTTAGGGGACTTTTGCGGGTTTTCGCCTGCGTGGGTCTCGTCGCAGCGCGCGATTTCTTACTATCTTTCTTTAGACCTATGCGCGAGGTAGTGAGATAATAGCCGCGATGAAAAAGGCTCTGGCGAAAAAAGGCGTTCTTCTAATCCTGATGCCTGGTTTTTTGCTTTCTTGCTCGAGCAGTTACCAAAAGGTCGTCTTCGCGATGAATACGAGCATTGGCTGCCAGGCCAAAGTGGAGAATGAGGATCAGATTGACGACGTCCTCTCTGTCTTTACAGAGATCGATAACTACTCGGATGCAACTTACCCTCGTTATCAGACGGTCGGCGTTTACAACATTAACACATCGACCTCCCCCGTGGAAATCGGGGAAGGCCTCTATGAATTGCTTTCCTTTGCCTTGGAGATGCAAAAGATCACGAAGGGATATTTCAATCCCCTTTGCCTTGGGCTAGATGACCTTTGGAAAAATAGTCTCCATCCTGACAAAGAGGGAGTGGAAGCCTCTCTTCCCTCGGAAGAAGACATCCAAACTGAGGTCGCGAAGATCTCAAACACCTCTTTGAAACTCGAAAAGAACGGGGACGTCTATACTGCTTTTTTGGAAACGGGGGATGCTTCTCTTGGCAGAGCCTCGCTTGATTTAGGCGGCATCGCGAAAGGATACGCGGCCAAGAAAGCGAAAGAGAAAGCCGAGTCCTATGGCTGGAAGAACTATTACATCAACGGGGGCAGCTCCACGATGGTCTTAGGCGAAGCCGAGCAAAACGACGGCTATTTCACGATTGCCTGGAAAGAAGACATTCCAGGCAAGAAGATGAACGCCAAAAGCACCTGCCTCTCGACGAGCTCCATGACCGTTCAAGGGGTGGAAATCGAAGGGAAGATGTATTCTCATCTCATCAATCCCTTCACTGGTGAGGCCTCTCCTTCCATCACCGGGGTCACCCTTTTGGGGGATGATCCGGGGATGCTAGACGCCTTCTCGACCGCGCTCATTTGGATGAGCGAGGAGGAGCGAATCGCTTTAGAAGAGAGTTATGGCCTCAAGGCCGTCTATTACAAGGACGGAACCGTCCTTCGCGACACCATCGGGCTTTTGGACGTATGAAAGAAGGCTTTTGGAAGACCCACTTAGGGGACGCCGTTCTTATCTGTGCCTGCGCTTGTCTTGCCACGGGCCTTTCTCTCTATGCAGCCCTCCCTAAAGGAGGCTCCTCCCATCAGGCGGAGATTGCTTTGGATGGCAAAAGATTGGAGAAAAACGGCCTGCTCGATTTGTCTAATTATGGCGAAGAAACGACTGAAATCGTGATTCAAGGATACAAAAGCGAGATGACGATTGGAGTGAAAAAAGACGCGATCTGCGTCGTTTCCAGTTCTTGTCCCTCCCAGTACTGCGTCCACCAGGGGTGGATCAGTGAGCCGGGAAGGCCTTTGGTGTGCGCCTATAACCACATCGTGATTTCGATCTTAGGGAGCGCGGAGGCGGATTTCGTCTTATGAAGAAAAAGCGTTTCAACGTCCATAAGATGACCCTTCTAGCGATTTTACTCGCCCTTGCCGTGGCGATAGGGGTGGCGGAAAGCTTTTTACCGGCTATTGGCCCTGTGGGAGGGATCCGCCTTGGCTTAGCCAATCTCATCATCCTCCTTTGCTTATATGAGCTAGGCTTTTTCGAGGCTTTGTTCCTTGATTTGGCCAAGGTCCTGCTTGTGAATTTGCTTAGAGGCAGCTTCCTCCAGATGGGCTTTTATATGTCTTTGGCGGGGGCTATGGTCTCCTTTCTTGCGATGGCTGCACTTTATAGATTCCATGTCTTCACGGAAGTTGGGGTCTCGACGGTTGGAAGCCTCCTCCATAGCTTTGCCCAGGTGGCAGTGGGGGCCGTCTTCTTATCGACGGGAGGGGTTTTCTATTATTATTGCTTCTTGATGCCTGTCTCTTTGCTCACCGGCGTCCTTATTGGGATGCTTGTAAGAAAAATACGCTCAACCAAAGTGATTGAGCGTCAAAAAGAGACGTACGGCTTCTGATTTAGGCAAGGAAGAACAGCTTGCCTTTGGTGGCTTTGCCGTTGTTCTTTACATTGCCTTTTTCTTCTAGCGCTTTTAGGGCGAGGCTCACGGTGCTTTGGCTTACTCCGAGCGCCTTTGCAATCTGAGTGGAGTTTGAAGGGCCATCTTTAAGAAGCTGGTTCATGATCTTTCCTTCGATTGAGAATTTGCTTGCTTTCAAGGCGACTGGAGGCAAAAGTATGGTCAGCGTGGTCGAATTCGGAAAGGTCTCTTCGGTCCAAGTGGGTTCTGGATAGTTTAGGGCTTTTGTCTTCGAAATAATATTCGGAATTCCTGTGCCGGCTCTTTCTCCGAGCCTGACCAAGCGGAGCAGGTTCATTACGCTTCCGTTTCGGGGATGGCTATACCCTCCCTGCAAAGCCTCTTCAAGAGGCACGGCCATTCTTCCGCCGTTCCGGAAGGAGATGCGGGTTCCCTGAAAGACCACTGCCACGCCCCAAGAAAGATAGAAATCGCAATTGCTTACCGCGTTTGCAAAGCCTTCGCGGACGCATTCATAAATCAAAGTCTCACCGTTCTCATGGATTCCATCTTCGGCCAGATGAAAAGGATTGGGGAGCAAAGGCTTAACGTGGGCTAAAGCCATCGTGATGAAGTCATAGGCATTCCCGCTCCAAGCAAGAGAAGAGGCGTCAAGGCGATAGTCCCAGCGGTCCGCGTTAGCGGACTTTTCTTGATAATCCAGATTGAATTCGGGGAAAATCTGTTTGATCTGAACGTAATTCCCAAATAGCAAAACCGCCGCATTCGTTGGAATGAATTTGTCGTCTTTTCTAGTTAAAGCCCCAATGGCTTTGAAAAAGGCTTCGTTATCAAGGCCCTGGAAGATATTTCCTTCATTCACTTGGTTGAAGGCATCACGGTATTTTTTGATTGTGACGCTGTTTAGATTGCCAAATTCTAAGCCGATTTTATTTGGCTGCATGTCGAATTTTATATCCGAGGAATCTAACTCCATCGCAAGTCTTTCCTGCTCCGTGGCTTGATGGTCCCCATCGTTTCTCCTGACGTAGCACCTGCTGGGGTTCCCGTCTAAGTAAACGGGTTTCGAAGTGGCGGGGGCCTCTGGAACCACAATTTCTATGACCGTCTTCCCGTTGATTTCTTTTTCGTGCCAATTTTCGTCGCCGAATAGCGAAAGCGAAACTTTTGTTTTGTTTGATATCGTATTGAAAAAGTCCCTTTTCCGCACATCGGGTTTCTGAACCCCGACTATGGTGTTTTCCTCGGCGCCTTCTTTAACGCCGAGAACAATCGTCCCGCCTTTGGTATTAGCGAAGCTGCTATAGGTTTCGTAAATACTCGCCGGGATTCCTTTTTCGGCAGTCTTTAGTTCGATGGTTTGAGATTCTTTCAAATGCGCATAGATGTTTTCCACAGGATTGTTATACGATTAATCTCTCAAAAATTTAAGTTATTTATTAAAAAATCTATTTTTTTATTAATTTATTCATTAATTCATTAAACGAGTTTTAATGAATGAAACCCTATTCCGAATAGGACTCTTCTAAAATC
>CAVKPZ010000046.1:0-15666 GCA_963658395.1 Lachnospiraceae bacterium
GTGATCGCCACCGACGGGGGATAGAGAGCAAAAGAAAAGCTGAAGTCATCAATGCTGAAAGCAAAGGAGGACGTCTGATGTCCATAGACTGTCATGATGTCACCGTTTAAGAAATCTACGGAATTATTCTCTAGAAATATCGAACTTGTCATTGTGAAATTGCTGTATTCGTAATCCACTTGCACCTTGCCGGAATGATTGTCTGAATAATGCCGGTCTGCCGGAAGCGAGAAGGATGAAGAAAACGTTTGGCTGGCAAGATTCAGCGAACTATCGACCCCGTCTTCACCCGCTTTGCGTGTTATGTCGGTTTCTTTGGTAATCTCGGGGGCCGTTTTACGTGCCGCCGCATAGCTGTAAAAATGTTCGTGGTATGAGAATGAGGCATAAACGTCGGGCTGATTTCCGGCTGTTCTAGGGGAAAGGTTACTTGTGTATTGGACGCTCAGCACATCCTTTTCTCTTTCGCTTGGCGCTTCGAACCAGGTGACGCTGTTTTTCACAAAGAAGTCATATTCCCCATCGGAATATTTGCAGGCGGTTACTTTCGTTATCAGCAAGCGTTGGTCGATCTGAATGCTTTTGCTGGTTTCGTTAGGGTCGCTGTCCAGCTTTTCTGGTGTAAGTCCGTTGCTAGGTAAGGATATAGGCTGGACGCCTATAAACTGTTTTAAAAATTGAAAATCCATTTGTAAGATTTCGGCATCTGAAAAGCCAAATGCGTTTAAGTTTTTATGAAGTAAAGTCGCGGAAGATGAATTGGGGAGGAAACCGCCGAGAACTCCAAGCAGGAAACTTATCATTACGTTCATGTTCGCCTCCTTTCCGACTGATGGATGGTTTTATTAAAACGCGAAAACCAATTTATGCAAGACAGCGTGAGATGTCATCGTGTTACTTGTTTTTGCCATGGATTATCCTTTTTTCGCCCCGAGGCTTGTTCTATACTTCTCTCGTTGGCTTTTCCCAAAGGGAAAGGTGTATGGTCAGGAGAAGATAAATGCCAAATTTCAAGAAGCTTAGCAAAGGGTATGAGCAAGAGGCCCTTAAGGTTTTAAGCGAGTTCGTCAAGAAGAAATCCGTTTACGACGCGGAAAGCGTCAAAGAAGGCGCCCCGTTTGGTACGGGGGTGAAAAGTGCCCTTGATTACCTAGCCAAAAAAGGCCAGGAATATGGCTTCAAAGTCGATTCCTGCCAAGGCTATTGCACGGAGCTCACCTATGGAGAGGGCGATGGGCCGGAGATCGGCATCTACGCGCACAGCGACGTCGTCCCCGCGAGTGGCAAATGGGACTTTCCTCCTTTCTCCGCGAAAGTGGTGGGCGAAGGCAAAGAAGCCAAGATGGTTTCGCGCGGCACGAGCGATGACAAAGGACCTCTCGTCGCCGCTTTGATGGCCATTAAGCTTTTAAAAGATAACAATCTCATCAAGGGCTACAAGGTTCGTCTTGTTTCCGGCGGGGATGAAGAAAGAGGCTCCTCCTGTTTGAAGACCTATTTCGAAAAACTTGGCAAAACCCCAACCGATTACGGCTTTACCCCAGATGCCGATTTCCCTTTGATTTACGGCGAAAAAGGCATCACCCGCGGCCTTTTCTCCAAGACCATTGATTTGAAGCCGATCGTCGCGATGAGCGGCGGATCCGTTTCGAACGCTGTCTGCGACTCCTTTGTGGTCACCCTTCCTAAAGACAAGAACTTGGAGACCGCCATCAAAGGGAACAAAGAAATCGACCTTTCCGAAGTCGGCCCGATCGATATTTTGACTTTCAAAGGCAAGGCTTCCCACGGATCCGCCCCCGAGAAGGGCGTTAACGCCGCGCTTAAGGCTTTCGATTTCCTCGGGTCGTTTTACAAAATCGCATTCTTGAAGAAACTCGCCGACCTTCTTAAAGACTGCTCCGGAAAATCCTTCCAAGGCGACTCTCATAGCGACATTTTCGGGGAGTCCACCTGGAACTACGGGGTCATCAATTATGACTCCAACAAGCATCTTCTTACCTCGACGATCGATTACCGTTATGGCGAGACCGCCGACCCCAAGAAAGCCATCGCGAACTTCGAGCAAACGACCGACACGAATGTCAATGTGCTTTCCGAGGATGCCTATCTCCTCTTCGACAAGAAGAGCCCGCTCGTCTCCACCCTCATGAAGTCCTATAAGAGGATGACCTTAAAACTCTTCGATAAGCCTTTTGCGATCGGCGGAGGCACCTACGCCAAAGAAGCCAAGAACTGTGTGGCTTATGGCTCCGCTTTCAAAGAGCATCCCGGCGACATCCATTCGCCTAACGAATATATCTATCTTGAGGACCTCTACAAGCAAATCGCGATCTACGCGGATGCGATTTACTCTTTGGGGCAGCTTAAAAAGTGAGAGCGAGACACAAGAAATGGGCCGCGCCCTTTCTAAGCGACCATCCGGAGTTCTATCTCGATAAAGTCGAATGCGGAAGCGAGTTTTTCTCTTCTTCTCCTCTTTATCTAGAGATTGGCTCAGGCAAAGGCGACTTCATCATTCAAATGGCGGGCAAGCACCCTGGGAATTATCTTGCCTTGGAAAGAGAAATCTCCGTCCTTGGGGTGCTTGGGAAGAAACTCGCCGAATCGGGCTTAACAAACGTCAAGGTCCGCGGGGGCGACTTCGACAAGGTCTACGAGGAACTCAAGGGAATTAAGTTCGACAAGATCTTCCTAAACTTCTCTGACCCATGGCCAAAGAAGAAACATTGGAAAAGAAGACTCACCACCAAGGAACGCCTCACCCAGATGGCGGATCTTCTAAAAGAGGATGGTCGTTTCCTCATCAAGACCGATAACGATAGCCTTTACGAATTCACCCTCGAGCAAGCCTCTTTGGCGGGCTTGAAAGTCCTTTCTTCCACAGACGACTACGTCTTCGATGAAGAAAGCGACGCGATGAGCGAGTACGAGAGAAACTTCCGTTCAGAAGGCAAGAAGATTTATCGGATTATCCTAAGCAAATAAAGGAGCACAATTATGTACCGTTTCTATTACAACCGCGCGACCGGAGGGGATGTTCTCTATTGCGTCATCGATCCTTCCTCCTATCCTGATGAAACGAAGAAAGTGGGGGATGTCGCTTCCTTGTACCACGGCAAGGAGCGAGTTGGGATCAATTTCCTGAATATCTCCAAAACCGTGAAGATCAAGGCAAATGGGATGATGCCTATGCTAAGCGGGCCGCTTCTAGAAGTTGTGAACCATATGCTTGTCAACGCAAGCGAAGAACCTCTTCCCCCCTGCCCCTCTTCTTACTACGTGATCGCCGAGGTGCTTTCCACGGAGGAACACCCTCTTGATGAGAAGAAGAAAATTGTTCATCTAAGCCTCGGCGAGAAGAAACTAGACACCGTCACGCGCTATAGCAACGTGACGGAGGGAGCCAAAATTGTCGTCGCCCTCGATCGTTGCCTCAAAGCAGACGGCACCGAATTCCTCGCCCACACGGAGAGGAACATCCCCGTCGATTGCGAGATCTGCTCCGAAAAAGACCTCCGCCTTGGCGAAGAAGACAAGCTTGCCTTCCTTGCCGAAGGGATCCCCGGAGAAGACTTCTTCGCCAAATAAGAAGCGCCAAAGGCGCTTCTTTCAATCCGTGAAAGAGAATGTAAACTTTTCCAAAAGACGGGCACATTTGAGCATATCCTTAGATAAGAAAAAGAAAAGAATCCCGAAAACTTCCTAATTATCCGTCTTTTTAATCAAGTGCGTGAAAATCAGTGAAAAAAAGAATGAAAATTCACGTTGTGCTTTCTTAAATCAAAGAGAATAATACAACTATCGTTGTTCTTTTCGGAGGTAATTACCCATGCAGAACCTAAAAGACCGCGTGACGATATACCAGGTTGCCCAGGCGGCTGGCGTATCTTTAGCCACGGTTTCCCGCGTCATCAACAAAAAAGATTCGGTAACCCCGGACACCCGCAAGAAAGTCGAAGACACCATCGCCTCGCTTGGCTATAAGCCGTCTGGCCTCGCTCAGGCCCTTGCCACCAACCGCTCGACGAACATCGGCGTAGTCATCCCTAGCGCCAACTATGTCTACATCGCGAATCTCCTTAACGGAATCACCGACGTCGCGAAGGAAAAAGGGTTCCTATTGACTCTTTTCTCCACCTCGCATTCTAGAGAGGAAGCCCTCTCGATGATCGATAAGGTCATCACCGCCCACGTCGACGGAGCCATCATCTTTGATGACCAGCTTGGGTTAGACGACGTCAAGAAGATCGCTTCCTATAACGTCCCCTCAATCGTCATCGACAACAAGCTCACAAGCGAGAAAGTGGGCAACGTCTCCTTCTCTTATGACGCGGAGCTCAGGAGAGTCATTGAGAACTACTACGCTAAAGGAGGGGATAAGGTCATGACCTTCCTCCACGTTCACAACGCCGGTCGCCTTCTAAACCGTTGCGAAAAGGCCTTCATCAAGACTCATGAGGATTTGGGAAAACCGTATCAAGTCATCAACTGCGACGACTCCTATACGCATACATACGCGGACTTCCTCGAATACTTTAAGACGAATAAGAAAGCCTATCTCGTCGCCTACCGCGATTCCATCGCCGCGGCGGTTGAAAACGCGGCGACTGACTCGAATCTCGACGTCCCTAATGACGTTGAAGTCGTCTCTCTCGTCGGAACCAAGTACGCCAATATCGTTCGCCCAACCCTCTCTGCCATGCACATCGATATGGCAGAAGTGGGGAAAAGAGCCATGTATATGCTGACCGATCTCATGGCTCAAAACCTCGTTGACAAGACCGCGAAATTCGACGCCCATTACATCGAAGGGCAAAGCACTATCAAACGCTGATCGAATCTTAAAAGCACTTTCGGGATTCCAAAGTGCTTTTTTTAGTGCGATTTTGTCACTCTTTTAAGGAAAGTGCTAACGAAATATTTCCGATGATGACGAAAGGAAGTTATTTTTTTAGCACTCACCACTTGACAGTGCCAAAAAGATGATTAACATAAAGGCACATCTGGAGGAACAGATTGAAAATGATCAAACCATTAGGCGAATACGTCGTGCTGGAGAAGGTACCCAGCGAAAAGAAAGTCGGCTCCATCGTGCTGACTTCCGAGAAGAAGCAGGGGAACGTCGCGAGTGTCATCGCGGTCGGCCCCGGCAAAAAGGATGAGAAGGGCAACCTGAATGTTGCTCCCGTCAAAGTCGGCGACAAAGTCATCTACCGCGAGTACAGTGGAACCGACTATGAGGATGAGGGCAAGAAGTACCTCCTCATCAAAGGCGAGGACATCCTCGCAATCGTTGAATAAGGCAACGTTCCTATATCCTTATATATAAAGAAGGAAAACAAAATGGCAAAAGAAATCAAATTCGGCAAAGAAGCGCGCGATCGCATGCTTGATGGCGTCGACACCCTCGCCGACACCGTCAAATTGACCCTTGGCCCCAAAGGTCGCAACGTCGTCCTCGATAAGGGCTATGGCTCACCTCTCATCACCAACGATGGCGTCACCATCGCAAAAGAGATCGAACTCAAGGACAGCTACGCCAACATGGGCGCGAAGCTCGTCTATGAGGTCGCCAACAAGACCAACGACCTCGCCGGGGATGGCACGACCACCGCGACCCTCCTCACCCAAGCCATCGTTCACCGCGGCATCGCGGCGGTTGAAAAGGGCTCGAACCCCGTCTTGGTACGTAAAGGCATCGAAACCGCTGGCAAAGCCGTCGCCGATGAGCTCCTTAAGAAGTCCCGCCCCGTTGAGACCAACGAGGACATCGAGTCCGTCGCCACGATTTCTAGCGGTGATAGCGAAATCGGCTCTCTCATCGCTCAGGCCATGAAGAAAGTAGGCAAGAACGGAGTCATCTCCGTCGACGACTCCAAAGGCATCACCGACGAGCTCACCGTCACCGAAGGCATGGAATTCGACAAAGGCTACATCTCGCCTTATATGGTAAGCGACAGAGAAAAGATGATTGCCGAGCTTGACGATGCTCTCGTCATGGTCACCGACCAGAAGATCAGCAACATCAACGATGTCGTCCCGCTTCTCCAGTCCGTTGTTGATGCGCATAAGCCTTTGCTCATCATTGCCGATGACTTGGATGCCGATGTCACAAGCACCATCATTGTTAACAAACTCCGCGGCACCTTCAACGTCGTCGCGGTTAAGGCTCCGGAATTTGGGGACGCTCAGAAGAACGCTCTCCAAGATATCGCGACCGTAACCGGTGCTCGCTTCTACTCCAAAGACCTCTCGATGGAACTCAAGGATATGACCATCGATGACCTTGGCAAAGTGAGAAAAGCCATCATTAAGAAAGACAAGACAACCCTTATTGGCGGAGAAGGCGACAAGAAGGACATCGCCTCTCGCGTTGCCGACCTCCAAGGCCAATATGCCGAATCCACCTCGGATTATGACAAGAAAGCCCTTGCTAAGCGCATCGCTAAGCTGAGCGACGGCGTCGCCGTGCTTAAAGTCGGCGCGCTCACCGAGTCCGAACTTAAAGAGAAGAAACTTCGCATTGAAGACGCTCTTAACGCCACCAAAGCCGCTGTCGCCGAAGGCATCGTCGCCGGCGGTGGAGCTGCCCTCTGCGAAGTCTATAAGACTCTCAAAGGAACCCTCAAAGACAGCAACCTCGACATTCAGCGCGGCATTGACGCGGTCATCGAGTCCCTCTATGCTCCTTTGCGCCAGATTGCCGAGAACGCCGGCTGCGACGCCGACGAGATCGTCGAGACTCAGAAAAAGCAAGAGACCAATCATGGCTTCGATGCCAAGAACGGCGTCTGGGTCGATATGTTCGAGAAAGGCATCGTGGATCCGACCAAAGTCACCCGCAGTGCTATCCTCAACGCCTCTTCTATCTCGGCTCTCTTTGTGACCACCGAAGCAGCGGTCACCGAGCTCAAGGAAGAGAAACCCGCTCCCGCCGCCGCTCCCGCGGATATGTATTGATAAAGGTTCATCTTCTAAGCCCTATTCCCTACTCGGAATGGGGCTTTTTAAGTTGAGCAATCGAGAAAAAGGTAAAAAAGAAAGAAAACAATCCGTCCCTATCGATGCTTTTTGAGAATTCGCAAAAAAATCGCGAAACCCCCTTGCGCCCCACCGCTCCGGGGCGTATCATTTTGACCGCACGCCACGAGGGAGACCCCGGGGCATGCGAGACTCGCCCACCCGCAAGCGCGGGGCGCGCAGGGCGCGCGGCGGGCTGATCTTTGAAAACTAGACAGATAGACAACGAACACTTGAACGTCGATTCCAAATTGAGAATCAACAACCAGAGATGTAATTCGCGGGCCGATCGGAATTCGAAATCATTTATCCATGCATATGGATTCATTGAGAGTTTGATCCTGGCTCAGGATGAACGCTGGCGGCGTGCCTAATACATGCAAGTCGAACGGGGCGTCAGCGATGGCGCCCAGTGGCGAACGGGTGAGTAACACGTAGGCAACCTGCCCCCGGGACCGGGATACCCAGGCGAAAGCTTGGCTAATACCGGATGACGGGGGGGACCGCATGGTCCCCCTCTGAAAGGCGCTTCGGCGCCGCCCCCGGATGGGCCTGCGGCGCATTAGCTAGTTGGCGGGGCAACGGCCCACCAAGGCGAGGATGCGTAGCCGACCTGAGAGGGTGAACGGCCACAATGGGACTGAGACACGGCCCATACTCCTACGGGAGGCAGCAGTAGGGAGTTTTCGGCAATGGGGGAAACCCTGACCGAGCAACGCCGCGTGAGTGATGAAGGTCTTCGGATCGTAAAGCTCTGTTGCGCGGGACGAATGGCGGTGGCAGGAAATGGCCGCCGCTCGACGGTACCGCGCCAGAAAGTGACGGCTAACTACGTGCCAGCAGCCGCGGTAATACGTAGGTCACGAGCGTTATCCGGAATTATTGGGCGTAAAGAGTGAGCAGGCGGCGAGGCAAGTCCGTAGTGAAAGCGTGGGGCTCAACCCCATAAAGCTTCGGATACTGCCCCGCTAGAGTACGTCAGAGGTCAACAGAACTCCATGTGTAGCGGTGAAATGCGTAGATATATGGAAGAATACCGGTGGCGAAGGCGGTTGACCAGGGCGATACTGACGCTCAGTCACGAAAGCGTGGGGAGCAAATAGGATTAGATACCCTAGTAGTCCACGCCGTAAACGATGATGGCTAGCTGTCCCCGAAAGGGGGCGGCGAAGCAAACGCATTAAGCCATCCGCCTGGGGAGTACGGCCGCAAGGCTGAAACTTAAAGGAATTGACGGGACCCCGCACAAGTAGTGGAGCATGTGGTTTAATTCGACGCTACGCGGAAAACCTTACCAGGGCTTGACATCCCGGCGTTACCCATGGAGACATGGGGAGAGTGCCGGTGACAGGTGGTGCATGGTTGTCGTCAGCTCGTGTCGTGAGATGTTGGGTTAAGTCCCGCAACGAGCGCAACCCTCGTCTTCAGTTACCATCATTAGGTTGGGGACTCTGGAGAGACTGCCGATGCAAATCGGAGGAAGGTGGGGATGACGTCAAATCAGCATGCCCTTTATGTCCTGGGCGACACACGTGCTACAATGGCCGGTACAAAGGGATGCGAAGGAGCGATCCGGAGCGGACCCCAGAAAGCCGGCCTCAGTTCAGACTGGAGGCTGCAACTCGCCTCCACGAAGGCGGAATTACTAGTAATCGCGAATCAGCATGTCGCGGTGAATACGTTCCCGGGGTTTGTACACACCGCCCGTCAAACCATGAGAGCTGGTAATGCTTGAAGCCGTTTTCCCAACCGCAAGGGGGGAGGCGTCTAGGGCAGGATCGGTGATTGGGGTTAAGTCGTAACAAGGTATCCCTACGGGAACGTGGGGATGGATCACCTCCTTTCTAAGGAGAAGGCGCTTGCCGGACCTGATGGCTCCGGCGGTACACACAAGCAAATCTCGATTTAGACAACTTATTCGTTGGCGCATGTCATCTGCCCGGCTTTTGGGGATCAGCCTCCCCAAGTTCCCATTGCTCTTTGAAAACTGGATATTACAAAACATGTTCTTTCTGTCAACGTTGCGCGGGAGTAGGCGGTTTCTACCGACGACTTCGAGGCGCGATGCTGCAGAAATCTATATATGATCTATATAAATCTGAAATAATGAAGCAGATCCGATGAAACGATCTGCCGATGCGGCGGGCACTGCCCGCGACGCATCGAAGGAGAAAGCCGATTTAACTTGCGAAGTTAAGTTTTTTAGGGGCGCACAGTGGATGCCTTGGCTCTCATAGACGATGAAGGACGCGACTACCTGCGATAATCCCGGGGGAGCTGGAAGTGAGCTTCGATCCCGGGGCCTCCGAATGGGGAAACCCGGCATGATTCGCATCATGCCACCGCGCCGGACTTGCGCCGGGCGGGGTGACACGCGGGGAATTGAAACATCTTAGTACCCGCAGGAAAGGAAAGATTGTATCGATTCCGTCAGTAGCGGCGAGCGAAAGCGGAGGAGCCCAAACCGCCTCAGGGCGGGGTTCGGGCCGCGGCATGGCATTTGGCGCCCCACTCGAGCGGCCTGGGAAGGCCGGCCGGAGAGGGTGACAGCCCCGTAGGGATACGGGCGCCAGGGCCTAGCGGGACCCAGAGTACGGCGGGTCAAACATCCTGCCGGAACGAGCGCAGACCATTGCGCAAGGCTAAATACTAATGAGAGACCGATAGCGCACCAGTACCGTGAGGGAAAGGTGAAAAGAACCCCGGGAGGGGAGTGAAAAGAATCTGAAACCGTGTGCCCACAACAAGCCAGAGGGCGTTTATGCCTGATGGCGTGCCTATTGAAGAATGAGCCGGCGAGTCACGTTTGCATGCGAGGTTAAGCCGAAGAGGCGGAGCCGCAGCGAAAGCGAGTCTGAACAGGGCGAGCAGTATGCGAGCGTGGACCCGAAGCCCGACGATCTATCCATGAGCAGGATGAAAGAGGGGTAACGCCCTCCGGAGGTCCGAACCGACGTTCGTTGCAATGACCGCGGATGACTTGTGGATAGCGGAGAAATTCCAATCGAGTTGGGGGATAGCTGGTTCTCCCCGAAATAACTTTACGGCTAGCCTCCGCCGATCCCGCATGGTGGTAAAGCACTGAATGGTTGATGGGCGCCTCGGGCGCTACTGAATCCAATCAAACTCTGAATACCATGGAGGGCAGGCGGGGAGTCAGACTGTGGGGGATAAGCTCCATGGTCGAAAGGGAAACAGCCCAGACCGCCGAATAAGGCCCCAAAATCCACGCCGAGTGTTAAAGGAGGTGGAGAGACACAGACAACCAGGATGTTGACTCAGAAGCAGCCATCATTCAAAGAGTGCGTAACAGCTCACTGGTCGAGTCTCTCCGCACCGACGATTCATCGGGGCTAAGCGTGGTGCCGAATTCGCGGATCCGCATTTTGCGGATGGTAGGGGAGCGTCCCATGGGGGGCGAAGGCGGACCGTGAGGACCGCTGGACCGCATGGGAGCGAGTATGCCGGCGTAAGTAACGATATGGGGTAAGAATCCCCATCACCATTAGACTAAGGTTTCCCGGGCAAGGGTCGTCCTCCCGGGGTTAGGCGGGACCTAAGGCGAGGCCGAGAGGCGTAGCCGATGGGCAGCAGGCCGACATTCCTGCCCCCGCTTGCATGCGACGTAGCGACAGATCAGGGAGGTGGTACCCCTTATTGGATTGGGGGCCAAGGGAGCCCAAGCCGCCAGCCAGGCAAATCCGGCTGGCAAGGCGAGGCCCCGAGCGCGAGCGAAAGCTTCGGCGAGTAGCGAAGTCCCCCGTCCCTGGTCTCGAGAAAAACTGCTAGCTTAAGTGCAAGCGGCCCGTACCGAGAACGAACACACGTGGTCAAGGAGAGTATCCTGAGGTGAGCGAGCGAACTGTTGTTAAGGAACTCTGCAAAATTACTTCGTAACTTCGGAAGAAGAAGTGCCCCCGCGAGGGGGCCGCAGTGAAGAGGCCCAAGTAACTGTTTATCAAAAACACAGCTCTATGCTAAGCCGCAAGGCGACGTATATGGGGTGATGCCTGCCCAGTGCTGGAAGGTTAAGGGGTGTGGTCAGCCGCGAGGCGAAGCCATTAACCGAAGCCCCAGTGAACGGCGGCCGTAACTATAACGGTCCTAAGGTAGCGAAATTCCTTGTCGGGCAAGTTCCGACGCGCATGAATGGTATAATAATTTGGGCGCTGTCTCGACAGCAGACTCGGTGAAATCTTATTACCTGTGAAGATGCAGGTTACCCGCGACTAGACGGAAAGACCCCATGGAGCTTTACTGCAGCTTAATATTGAGCATCCGCTCGGCATTCGCAGCATAGGTGCCAGGCTATGAGGCCGGGGCTTTGGCCCCGGAGGAGCCGCCAATGAGATAGCACTATTGCCGGGTGGCTGTTCTAACGCACGCCCTCACGAGGCGGCGGACAGTGTTAGGCGGGCAGTTTGACTGGGGCGGTCGCCTCCCAAAAGGTAACGGAGGCGCCCAAAGGTTCGTTCAGCACGGTTGGAAATCGTGCCGCGAGTGCATTGGCATAAACGAGCTTGACTGCGAGGCCCACAAGCCGAGCAGGGACGAAAGTCGGGCAAAGTGATCTTGCGATCCCGTATGGAAGGGTCGTAACTTAACGGATAAAAGCTACCCTGGGGATAACAGGCTGATCTGGTCCAAGAGTTCACATCGACGACCAGGTTTGGCACCTCGATGTCGGCTCATCACATCCTGGAGGGGAAGTACCTTCCAAGGGTTGGGCTGTTCGCCCATTAAAGTGGTACGCGAGCTGGGTTCAAAACGTCGTGAGACAGTTTGGTCCCTATCTGTCGTGGGCGTAGGAAGTTTGAAGGGTCTGGTCCCTAGTACGAGAGGACCGGGATCAACGGAGCACTGGTATATCGGTTGTCGCGCCAGCGGCATGGCCGGGTAGCTACCTCCGGAACAGATAAATGCTGAAAGCATATAAGCATGAAGCTGGCCATGAGATGAGACATCCCATCCGAAAGGAGTAAGCGCCCCCCAATGTCAGGGGGTTGATAGGTCGGATCTGCAAGCGCCGCGAGGCGTTCAGGAGACCGATACTAATAGCGCGAGGACTTAATTTCACCAAGCTCTAGTTTCTAGAGCATGCAAGATAAGTCGCTTGAAAGATCGCATCATTGTTCAGACAAGAGCGTGTTTCGAAGGTAGTATCCAGCATCCAAAGGGCATAGGGAGGACGAGAGAAAAGTCCGGTGGCGATGGCGCGGTGGTCACACCCGTTCCCATCCCGAACACGGAAGTTAAGCACCGCAGCGGCGATGATAGTATGGCCCGAAAGGCCAGCGAAAGCAGCACGCCGCCGGGCTTTTTTCTTTATGTGGGCCCTTTCCCGGCCCGTTTGCGATTAATTTAAAAAGTAGACATTATTAAGAATGACCTTAATGCTGTCTACTTTTTTCTTTTTTTTGATATTTCAAAACCCCTTATTTAGTGGTCATCTGTTCATGTTGATGTATTTAATTAGGGGACTTTGAGTGTGTCGCTAAAACATTTTTTATTTTAGGAATTCTCTGTTTCTAACTGTTCCTTTTCTCTTAGGAACCTTTTCAATAAAAACGTTAAGAAATATGGGAAAGTATAAAATTTACCATTGAACCCGATGTTCTTATTACAAAGTTTAATTCCATATTTAATGTCTGGATACTTATCTGAATTTATTAAATTGTTTAATGAGGCTGTAGGATTGTCTCCTGCCTTTACTTCAACAGGTATTAAGGAATTTCTATCTCTGATGAGGAAATCCATCTCTACGGTTCCCTTTTCGTTCTTATAGAAATACAGGGAATAACCTCCTTTGACAAACATATCGGCGACGATATTCTCGTATATTGCCCCTTTATAGGTGTTGAAGTTCTTGTTAAATCTCAAATCATCCTGAGCTTCATCGTCTAATGTAGCAATCAAAAGGCCTGTATCCTTAAAATAAACTTTGTAAATGTCTGGATTGTAATTTCCTTTTAATGGAAGAGAAGGGCTGCTCATACAATAACAGACATTAATCATCCCAGCATTTTGTAGCCATTCGATGACTCCTATATAATCCCTGCTTCGTGCATTTTTGCTTAATTTTGATATCTGGAACTTCTTATTGTCGTTTCCCAAGAAGGCGGGAATTTTTCTGAAAGCGTTTAAAATCTTTGTTTTATCTAGACTATCAGCGTATTTTGTTATATCTCCTTCGTAATCTATGATCAATTGTTTCTGAAGTTTCAAAGTCCCACTGAAATTCTTGTTTACAATAAACGAGCGAACAACTTTTGGCATCCCTCCTAGAACCAGGTAGTCTCTGAAGTTTTCCATCATTACTTCCATCATAACTTTAGATAGAGGAGTTACGTTTTTCATGCATTCATACATTTCCTCTATTTGTTCTTTTTTATAGCCTTTTGCCCACAAGAATTCTTCAAAATCCATTGAATACATGTCATAGTCTTCTTTGAAGCCCACACTATTAGAATCTATTTTTTCGTAATTTATCCCCATTAACGACCCAGAACAAATAACGTCGAACCTTCCGTCTAATTTGAAGGGCTTTAATGATGTTACGGCATTTATGCATTCTTGTATTTCATCGAAAAATATCAGCGTGTTATTTGGCTCAAAGATAAAATTAGGATTTTTTAGGGAAATGTTTTTTATGATTGTATCGACTTCAAAATCTTCATCAAAAATATCTCTATATTGTTTTTGGGTGGCAAAGTTAATTTCAACGATATGCTTATAGTTGCTTTTTCCGAATCTTTCTATGGATTCCGTTTTTCCTATTTGTCTTGCGCCTTTTACTATGAGAGGCATTCTATCGTCATTGCTTTTCCAATTTAATAGAAAATCATCTACTTTTCTTCTGAAATACATGTTTTTCCTCCATAAATACTTGCTTTTATGTGCATATTATAAAGTAGTAAAACACATTTTTCCACCTAAAAACATATATAAAAAACACATTTTTCCATGTGGAATCGCATATGATTTACACATTTTTCCAGGTGTTTTAGTATCGATTTCACACATTTTTCCAGAAAAAAATTCTGATCTGTATTTTCAAAACAATAGGCTGAATTAAGAATCTTCTTTAAAACTTTGCACTCATCATTTCATCAAGAGAAAGCAATTTTACATGATCATCATTTAGCTTTAATAACTCATTGGAGAAGGATGTTTTAGAAAAAAGGAAATAGTATATATCCTGATATTTATCTTCAAATATAGATACGTTCTCTTTCAAATGGTCCAGTTTTTCTTTTGATACATCTTTATTTCTGAACTTGACTTCGCCAGCTAAAAGAGCCTTTCCGTCTAATGAATCGGATATGGCGTCTATTTCGATGGATCTTTTTAACTTTGAGTTTTCGACTTTATAATTTTTGAATGGATGGAAAACATTTGGCAATAAGCCTTTTACGTTAATTTCGTTCAGATATGAAATAACCACATCTTCAAATCCGTGATCGATAAAATCTTCAATCGATTGAAGATTTGCTTTATAAATGTTATCGCCTAGATTCTGCTCGATATCGAATAAATTAGGATATATAAATCTATAGTAGAATCTTATAAATGGATCGGATATTTCATAGTAAACAGTTTTCTTGTTTCCGTTAAAGGCCGTCTTCTTTTCTATTGCCCCAGTTTCGGACATTCTTCCTAGGTATGTAGACAAAGCGTTTCCCTCAATTTTTAAGAAATCAGACATTTCTTTGGCTTTCTTCTTATGGGAAGAGATTGCGACCAAAATAGAAACGTAAGTAGAGTTTGTGGCAAAACCTAGTGGCAGAGTCATATTTGGCGCATCAACAAGAATGGATGATGAGTCGAAACAAAGAGAAATGATATTTTCATCGAAGCTCTTAGATTTATCTATTTTCTCTAAATAATATGGGCGGTTCCCAAATATGGACAAATATTTAGCTTTGTCTGTATTCGTTAATCCTGATAACATCTCTAACGCATCAGAAAACAGCATTGGTTTCATGAACAATTTAAATGTTGCTCTTTGATATAAAGGTTTTGCTTTATCGCAAAAACCTTGCAAATAAGAAATAAAACCTGGATAAGATTCGGCCAAGAAAGGTAACTCATCAATAACAATTACGAGTTTTTCATCCTTCGTTCCACTTAATATTGCATCAAACAATGAATCAAAAGAAGAAAACTCAGGCACGAACGATAATTTGAGAAATTTGCCATATTCTTCAGAGAAATATCTAAGATTATTAGCATAGCTGTCATCTCTGGCTAAAAAGTATATGTAGTGGTAGTCTTTAACGCTTTCAATGATTATGGATGTTTTTCCTATTCTTCTTTGACCATAAACAATGCCAAGTTCGAAAGAATCTGTTTCCAATTTTTCTTTTATTGATGCTAGTTCTTCTTTTCTACCTACAAACATAATTTTTCCTTCCCAACAAAAATGTTGCCAACAAAAATGTTGGTAATATTATAAAGGCAATTTTGTGATTTTTCGAATCTCTGGCTAAAGCCATTTGCATTGCCTTTTGTAAATTAAGATTGAAACAATAAAATCTAAAAATAAAAACGTATAACACGTTAATAAAAATTGGAGAGATGAGATGAAATTGCTTAGAATTACCGCTAATGGTTTGCCATTATTTAAAGGAAAATTAGATTTGC
>CAVKPZ010000047.1:0-14863 GCA_963658395.1 Lachnospiraceae bacterium
GTAATCGGAGGCAGTCACTTATGCAGGCGTTTTTTTAAACTGTCCGAATTACGGGATCCAGTTTAAACCCCCATCATAACCTATAAAACATTCCCTTATGAAGTAGTCAACGAAACGTTAGACACTGAGCTAAATTCGACAAATTTTCCTTCTTTTGATTTAGCAGAAGGCGAGGGGTATTACGTCTCCGTTTCCAAAGGTTTCTACGCTTTGGTATACGGTTATTTGGATTCTTCCGTTGAAGATTCCGATTTCGACGATAGCTATTTGGAAGCCCTTGAGGATAGCGGCTTTACCATTGACGATGACTATTACGCCGCCAAGAGCGAGAGCCTTGGCGTTGAAGTCTCTTGGTATGCCGAAGATGGCCTTGCCTACGTCTATATCTATACATCCGAAGCCGAGTGATTGATTAAATCTTCTTCTTTTAAGGCCGCAGATACTTGAGATTTGCGGCTTTTTCATGCTTTATGGTCAAGATTAAACTTGCAAAGGAGTAGATTGCTTGAAGCAAAAGCAAGGCGATGGTGGAGACAAAGGTAAGCGTCGATAGATTTTGAGTTTCGCTTCCAAAGACGAAGACTAAGGTGTTTTGCAAGGTTAAAACGGACATGATTGAAGATGCGGTTTTCGCTGCTCTGTTTTGACTTGAGAAAAGACTTTGATTCTTCTTTCTTTTGGCAAAATCTAGAATGGTCATTGTGACTTTGTATGCTGTATACGCTGCGATTGCTATAGCCGGGATTGTCCCTAGAGTTATTGGGCGCTTGTTTAAAAGCATAAGGACGGCCGGTCCGATCATTAGTAACGACAGAAGAATAATTAGGGAAGATACCGCAACGAAGGCCGCTAATGGATATTCTTTTTCCTTTCGGGAAGAAACTTTCAATATCGTTAACGATGCAATTTGGATTGCCATTAAACACAGGTAGTAAATTGCTACCCAAAGGTTCCACGTCGCACGGTGAACCAAAGCGAGATAAAAGTTGTAGATTGTGAAAGCGGTGGTCGTGGCCACGGAGATATACAAGGCGATTCTTCTTTCTCTTGCTTCACCTATTTTTTCCTTGAACCAACTTTTCACGATGAGAAAAATAACAAGACGACTAGGAAGATAGAACAACAAAAAGTCGGCCCGGTGTTTATTTGTCGTCTTGGTAGTAGTTTGCTAACCCCTTTTGGTAATAACTAGGGAACTGAGACACGTTCACGTCCTCGTCGAAATAATGAAGATGGAGTTCGAATGAGAAAAGAAGGGCAAAAGGAAAGACGATTGCCATCCAAAGGATCAGCACGCCATATTTCACGAGGAATATCGGAATGTACAAGGCAAAGAAAGGCAGCATAAGGCAAAGACTTGAAAGGAAAAGCAAAGGGAAGTGCCTAAAGTAAATAGTCGCGGCCCTTTGAATGGTTGAAGTGAAGGGATTTGAATAATAAAGGGTCAAAAACAAAGAAGCAATCAGAAGCGGATAGATGAATGCAAGATTAATTCCAAAAAGGACCGCTTCAAACCAAGGCAAATTAGAAAAAAGCAGCCCAATGAATCCTTCCAAGAAATAGATGAGGCCCCAAAGGAAGCCAATTAGCACGAAGGCTTTCCCATTTTCTTTAAGACCTGCTTTGAAATCTTCTTTAAAGAATACAGGCTCATTCCAAATAACATTTTTCAAAGGAGCTAAGATGCCGGAAAGCCCAAACCCTAAAACGGGAAATCCGAAACACTGTATTAGATAGGAGATCAGTTTAATGGTGAAAGAAAAGGTGTTTTGCTCCTCTTCTGTGGCGGTGCTGCTATTTAAATTGATGAGGCTCATATCCTTGAAGAATGCCCCTCCTAAAATGAATAAAGAGAAAGCAAGAAGCAAGGCGCCTAATCCAATGAAAAAGAAGAAGCGATGTTTTACTAAATCGAAGTACTGCTCTTTTCTAGAAGAAGGCAGCATTTCTATTTCGAAGGCTTTTTGCGTGGTTTTTGATTTTTTCATGATTGGCCTTCCTTTATTAACGAAATGAAATTTAATGAGGTTTCGTATTGGCTATTTGTAATAGAGCCCCCATGTTTTGAGGATTTTCCGAAGAAGGCATAGTAGTTCTCGTCGTGAGAATCATCGGCAAAGGTCAACAAGGAATTCATCTCGCCCTTTGTCCTAATTAGAATCCCAAAATGGGTTTGACTATCCTTACTTAGATAGTCATCCGATGAAAAATGGCTCTCATCCAACGGGCTATAGTAGGTGATTAAGGAACTATCGTCGATCTTGCTTTCCGGAAGAATTACCAAATCAACCTCCATTTTCCCATTGGCCTGGTAATAAGTACTGAAAGTCGAGTCCACATAGGAATAGGAATAGAGATTGATTTCCAATAAATAGGGAGGTTTGTTATTGTTTAGTTTTTCTTTTAAGTAACGGGCGTCCGCGCTGCAAGAGCCTACGAATATTGAGATGGTCTCTTCGTTTTTTGGCTTTTGGATTTGTTCAACGATGGCATAAGAAATAATCGGCATCGCGATTGCCGCCAAAACATAAATGGGCCAATACTTAGTCAAGGCTTTCTTCGCGGACGGCTTCATAACCTACGAGGAACCTCCCTTGAATCGTTAAGCTCGCTTTCTCTCCCTCTTTAAAGGGAAAAGGGCCTTTGTCTAAGTCGTAATAAACCTCAATTGTTTCTTCTTCGGTCTCTAAGACGACGAGCATCATTGGTAAGCAACGGAACAAGGTTCTTTGATGGAGAGAAGAAATAGTCCCTGCTTTGACTTCGGAGCTTTCCCCAATCAGAGAAACGAGAATCTTTTTATGAGCGCAGCTTGGCAATAAGAAGACCGTTAGGAGAAAAACGCAAAGGCCGACTCCAAACGCTAAGTCGATGGAAAGAAGGATGATTTGCAGGGTTTTTAAGGACCTGGGGAATAAAAAACAAATGAGAATTGCGCCCGTAGCGAAAAGAAGAAAGCCAATTGAAAGCAACATCGAAGCAAGAACTATTTGCTTCTTGTTCGAGGATATGTCTTCTTGCTTATAAAGCGTATTCGCTGGCATTCAGCATGCTCCTCACTTCGATGTTCGTGGATTTCATGAGCTCTTCCTTGCTCCCAAAGGCAAGCAAGGTACCTTCGTTTAGAATGATTAAGTTGTCCGCTAAGGCCAATGCCTCTTTCAGGGAATGGGTGACATAAAAAGTCGTGCTTTTTGCCCGGGCGCAGGAAGTTTTGATATAGTCTTTTTCCTCAAATCTCGCTTGCTGATCGATGTTGCTCAATGGCTCATCGAACAAGGCTAAAGCGGGACGCTTAACCATGGCTCTGGCCAAAGCAACCTTTTGGCATTGGCCTCCCGAAAGCTCTTTAGGCTTTCTGCCCCAAAGGTAAGTTAAACCCAAAAAATCACTCACGTCCCTCACGGATTCAATGATTTCCCTTCTCTCGGCGCCTGAAGCTTTCAAGGGGAAGGCGATATTATCGAAAACGGTCATTCTTGGGTAAAGGACATATTCCTGACTCACATAGGAACGAGGCAATAAGGTCGCATCCCAATTGGATAGGGCTTTGCCTCCGTAAGTAATCTCGCCTTCAAAAGGAAGCAAGCCTGCAATGGCTTTCAACAAACTGGTTTTGCCCGACCCAGAAGGACCTAAGATCACGTTGAAAGAGCCTTCTTGGCAAACAAATGAGATGTCTTTCAAGGCTTTGGTGGTTTCCTCAGCCCTTTTGTTCACATAGGAGAGCGACAACTTTGAAACGACGAATTCCTTCATGAGAAAAATATAAACTCATCTTTCTTTTAGGGCAAAAGCGGAAGGAAGAAAGACGCGATACCGCAAGAAAAAGGAAAAGCAGTGACTACTTTATCGCTTATTTTGATTCAAACGTTTTCGCGACGTTTTCTAACAACTGGCGAATTGGCAAATGCTGAGGGCAAATTTTCTCGCATCTTCCGCATTTTATGCAGTCCGATGCTTTGCCGTTTTTAATGGTATAAACCTGGTGGTAATAGTAATCGGCGTTCCAATCGTGGTAGGCCTCTTTGGCGTTCATGGTCGCGAATAAGTCGGGGATGGAAATGTGCTTGGGGCATCCTTCCACACAGTAACGGCAAGCCGTACAGGGTATTAGATGTTTCGAAAGGAAAATCTTGCAGACCTTTTGGATTGCCTCCTCTTCCTTCGAATCCAACTTTTTGAAGTCCTTCATGAAGGAGATGTTATCTTCCATTTGAGCTAAATTGCTCATGCCCGAAAGGACCATCATCATGCCTTGGAAACCTGCGGCGAAACGTAAAGCGTAGGAAGCGGGGCTGCCTCCATGGAGACCGTCGAGAACGTCTTTCGCCTCTTTTGGAAGATTGACGAGATTGCCTCCCTTTACGGGTTCCATGACGATAACTGGCTTATTGAATTTGCGGCAAACCTCGTAAACGTTTTTGCTTTGAACCGCAGGATCAGAATAATCCACGTAGTTAAATTGGATTTGGACTACTTCCACCTCCGGGTGCTCGGTCAGGATTTTCTCTAGGAACTCCGCCTTATCATGAAAGGAAATTCCAAGATGGCGAATCTTGCCTTCGGCTTTCAGCTGTTTTCCGATTTCGTAAGCATGGCAAGATTGATACTGCTCGTAGTTCGTAGACCCCTGTGCGTGCATAAGATAGAAATCGAAATAATCGACCCCGCAGACCTTTAATTGCTTCCCAAAGAAGGGGCGGATGTCCTCCTCTTTATGGAAATAAGGAGAAGACAGCTTATTCGTGAGGATGTATTTATCGCGCGGGTAACGAGACGTTAGACATTCCCTTAAGGCGATTTCGCTTTCGCCAGAGAGGTAGCCGTGCGCTGTGTCGAAGTAGTTGAAGCCAGCGTCTAAAAAGGCATCGACCATCTTTTTGGTTTCTTCCAAATCGACTTTGCCGCCTTTCATCGGTAAACGCATGCAGCCGAATCCGAAGTTCTTTTTGATCCTGTCCATTGTCCTTGCTCCTTAACGTTTCTACTTAAGAACATTTTAAACTTAAAGCCCACTTTAAATGGAAGCATTTTTCAAAAAGCCCGCAAAAGCCACATATATGAAAAAAGAAGCGGTTTTTCCGCTTCTTTTGATTAATCGCTGGAGCTTGCTGAGGACGTGCCTTGCGCATATCCCACGATTTGCAGAACCCTGTAGATCGCTTCAAGCAAGGCGATGACCATGTTATTGATGTACTCGATGTTGTAGAGGCGGAAGAGCTTTTTGCACATCTCTCTTTCTTCTTCGTTTGCCAAGCTGTCTTTTTCCATGAGCTCCAATGCTTTTTGCTGAGCTTTCTTCTCTGTCTTTAGAACCAAGATGGAGAAGATGAAGGAGAGGATATAGAAAGCTAAGCCGACTCCGGTTAAGGAGAAGGTCAATATGTAAGTAGTGGAATTAAGGAGGAACCAGTCAATCAAGAACCCGATGACCACCAGAGGGATGAACGCTAATGGACCAAAGTAGATGAAGGGGGTAAGTCTAATTTGAAGCCTCATCGTGGGATCGCCTTCCTTGTCCATAACGGCCAAGGAAGATTTCTGCGTCGCCATTGCTAGAGAACTCACGCTCGTCTTTTTCCAGGTGAGTCTTCTTAAGCGCACCTTCTTGAAGTAATGACTGTAGCTGTTTCCGAAGAGGATGGAGCCGTTTTTCGAAACCTTGATGTTGTCTAGTCCGTTCTTGTCCAAGACCTCTCGCGCGATTTCTTCGCCTGTCTTGCCTATGCTATTCTGCTTCCTGTTGTAACGAACATAAGAGATTGCTAGGTAGATTGATATGACAAGGGCCACGATCGATGCTACGACGAGCAAGCATCCTACGATGAACATCGCGATTATCACGAAGTCTGAGGTGCCTGCTGGCATATTGAGTCCTTGTCTTATTGCGGCAATGAGCTTGTCCATAAGCTGACCTCCCTTTCAAGGATGTGCAAATTGTAACAAAAATAATTTGTTTGTAAACATTAAAGTTTACAAAATTTCAAAAAGCGTTACTCTATAAACGATCTGAGGCATCACGACGTAACTTTCTCAAATCGACGGATTTTTGTTTTTGTGTTGTTTGGTGGCTTTCAGAGCTCTTTTATGATTTTGGTGTTCCAAATAGGAGGAAAACAAAATGGACACAGACAAAATTTATGCGGAATCGATTGCAAAGGAATATGCGAAAAAGGAAGACTCGAAAGTTGTTGCGCTTAAGAAATTAGACCGCAAAGCCAAGCTTCCGGCGTTGATCTTCGCTTATAGCTTTGGTTCTTGCTCTGCTTTGATTTTAGGGATCGGTATGTGCTTTTCGATGGAAATTTTCGGCAAGCTTGATGCCGTTTGGAAAATCATCGGCATCATCATTGGACTCATTGGCTTGGCTCTTATGGGACTTAACTACCTTGTTTATCGAAGGATGCTCGCCAAAGGCAAAGAGAAGTATGCTTTTGATATAATCGCCCTGGCTAACGAGATTACCGACGATGGACAAGCACGAAAGTAAATACTTCCATACCGCGGAGACAATGGACGAAGCTCTCATCGCTTTATTGAGCAAAAAAGACTACGCCTATATCTCCGTCAAAGAGCTTTGCAAAAAAGCTGGGGTCAACCGCTCAACGTTCTATCTTCATTACGAAAGCATGGATGATCTCCTTGGCGAGACCATCTCTTCGATCATGAAAAAGTTCTATGCGACCTTTGATGATCGGGGAGAGGTGGCAAACGCCATAAAGAATGGAGAAAAAGAGGGGGTGAAGCTGATTTCAAGCCAATACCTCACCCCTTATCTTTCCTTTATAAAGGAGAACAAAGCCGTCTTCGTATTGACGAGGCAAAAGCCAAACCTATTTCGTTCCGAGGAGAACTTCAGAATCCTCTCCGACGACTATCTCTTGCCCATCATGGAGATGTTCGACATTCCAAAATGGAAGAGAGGGTATGTTTCTTCTTACTACATAAATGGAATTATCGCTTTGGTGGATCGGTGGGTTGGGAACGGCTGTGAAGAGAGCATTGAAATGATTGCTGATCTCATCGATGAACTTGTTTATCCAAAAAAGATATAGAACCGTTTTAGTAAGCGACACCTCGAGAGTCTTCCGCTCTCTTTTTTGCTCTTCCAACGCCCTTTCCTGCCTACGATGCTCATTTCTTTCGGTAAAAAGTGCATTCAAAGGGAAATTCCGACAATATTTCGTTGATAAAACCACGACTTTATGGTATTTTCTCAATCGCTAATTAATTATCGAATACCGATATGGAAGCCCACGACAAACAAGAACTAACCGCGCTCATTGGCTACATGATTCATCACAATGAGCATCATAATGAAGAACTAGAAGAACTTGCCTCTTCTTTGAAAGGCATGAACGAGGGCGCCTACGCGAAAGTGGAAGAGGCAATCGCCAGTTTCAAAAAAGGCAACCTCGCCTTGGAAGAGGCTTTGAAGGAACTCGGCAAATAAGATATGTGTTTATCCATCGCCTACAAAAACAGCAAGGATGAGAAGAACGTGCTGATGAAAAACGTCATGCGCGTTGAAACGCATAAAGGCCTTTTAGTGCTCACTGACCTCATGGAGAGGAAGATGGAAGTCAAGGGCGATTTAACCGAGGCGAACCTCGTCGATGGCTTCCTCATCGTGAACACGGAAGGGGAATAAGATGGGCAAGCCGATTATCCTCGCCTTCTGTGGCAAAGGAGGCGTAGGGAAGACCTCTATCTCTGCCTTAAGCGTGCGTCTTCTTCATGAAGCGCACCCCGGTAAGAAGATCCTCGCCATCGACGCCGACCCTGCGATTGGGCTAGCGACCGCCTTGGGCGTGAACTCCGGCTCAACCGTCGACGACATCCGGAAGCTATTCATCGAACACGCCGAAAGCGGCGATTCGAAAGCGGCCCTAGAGATCCTCTCCGAAGCCAAATACCAAATCTTCGATGCCCTTGTTAGCATTGAGAACATATCTTTCCTCGCGATTGGGCGACCTGAGGCAAGCGGATGCTACTGCAAGGTGAACGCCTATCTAAAGGAAGTCATCAGCCTCCTTGCCAACAACTTCGACTACGTGGTGATCGACGGGGAAGCCGGCATTGAGCAGGTGAACCGCAGGGTGATGGAAAAAGTCACCCATCTCGTCCTTGTTAGCGATGCTTCGAAGAAAGGCATCGAGGTCACCAAAACCATCAAAAAGGTCGCGGGAGAGCTTGTGATGTATGAGACGGACGGATTGATTCTCAACCGCGTCAATGAGCACGTGGACGTAAGAAAACTTGACCTTGATTCGCTCAACCTTCTAAGCGTGATCCAAGACGACAAAGAGATGATGCTCTCTGACGTCGAAGGGAGGTCGGTGTTCTCTTTGAATGAAAAGGCGAACATCGTAACAGGCGTCAAGGCGGCGTTAACCAAATTGGGAATTCTATAAAGGAGGCTTCATGAAAGACCTAAAGCATTTGTACTACTTCGAGAAATTACTGGACGACGCGAACAACGAGCTAGTAAGAAAGGCCAAAGAAGACGGGCTTAAGTGCGTCGGCAGCACCTGCTCCCAAATCCCCGAAGTCCTTTGCAACCTCAAAGGCTGCTTCTCTTCCCGTTTAAGGGCGCCCCGCACCGGCTCGATGGAAATGGGCACATACTACATGACCTCTTTCCTTTGCGAGTATTCCCGCGCTCTGTTAGAAAGAGCCATCGAAGGAGGCTACCAATACCTCGATTGCCTCCTCACCCCCGACGGCTGCACGATGATCAACCGCTGCGTCGAGAATATGGAGCTTTTGAAGACCATCCCTCAGGACGGCTTCTTCTATGAATATCTCGAAGTTCCGATGAAGGACGACGACAACGGGCTCAGCCTTTATGTCTCTGAATGCCGCAAGAAGATTCTCGATCCTCTTCGTGAGCATTTTGGAATCGACACTTCCGACGAGGCCCTCATAGCGGCGGTGGAAGAACACAACAAGCTTTGCCGCATCATCACCGAACTCGGCGAATTCCGGAAAGAAGACAACCCCCGTATCACGGGTTATGAATTCCATATCATCACGATGTGCACCTACGTTTGCCCCCATAGCCTCTTGATCGATAAGCTTGAGGAGACCTTAGAAGAAGTAAGGAACAGGGCCCCTGACGAAAAGAAGAAATTCAGGGCGAGGGTCGTGGTCGTCGGCTCTGAGATCGACGACGTCGATATGATCAAACTCATCGAGGAAAGCGGCGCCAGAGTCGTCGCCGACCGCTATTGCTTCGGCTCCTTCCCCGGCAGGCAAGAGATCGTCCTCAAGGACAAAGAAGACACCCTGACCCAAATCTGCGCCCAATACATGCATTCTTGCATGTGCCCCCGTCACATGAACCTCCCGAAGTTCAAGAGAAGGAAAGAATACGTGAACGCCTTGGCCAAAGAATACAAAGCCGACGGCATCATCTACGAGCAGATGAAGTTCTGCGACCCCTGGGCTTATGAGCGCATGACCGGCACCCATATGCTGCGCGATGACTACGAATACCCCGTCCTCTCAATCGATAGGCCCTATGCGGTTGGCGCCTCGGGCCAAATCAGGACCAGGGTCCAGGCGTTCGTCGAAAGCGTTGAGATCAAAAAGATCCAAGGAGGCAAGAAATAATGGGAAGCAAAGTTGGTTCCGAGCCGTTAGGCAAGCTCTATAACGGCAAAAGAGTCCGCAAGAGAAGGGAATGGAGAGGCCTTGTTGACACCCTCTACGATTTCCATTGCTGGCTTAAGATCATGTGGATGCTGGCGAAGTTCATCGTCAAGCCGACGAACCTCAAAGGCTTCTTCCGCTACCGCTGGATGGTCAATTATCTCGCCGTCCCGATGATGATCGACAAGCACACGACCGGCTTAAGAAAAGAAGCCCTTCGCATCGCCCACACCGAATACGACCTCGTTGCTCTTGATATCGCCCAGCTTCTTGGCAGGGTATTCAAAGCCGATAAGAGATGCGGCAACAACGAGAAATTCTCGAAGAAAGTCGTTGTCCTCGACGAGAATGAGATGTTCCACATCATGTGTGGATTCCCCAACCTCTACGCGGTCAGCTGGGAAACCGCGGCCATCTACGTCTCGGTCCTGCTTAACGGAGAGGCCGTCACCCATTATCTCGATGTCCTCCAGGAAATGGGCATCCCGGGTGACGTCTGCCCGATGCCCGCCGCCGAAGCCGGCGCGGCCGTAGACGAGGATATGCCTCTCTATGGCGCCTGCGCGGTTCAATGCAACACCACCTGCGACGGCTCGCTGATGGGCAATGGCATCATGAGCAAGAAATATGAGGAAGCGGGCATCCCGACCTTCCAGATCGCCGCTCCGCTCCGCCACACCGAAGAAGGCGTGCAGGATTATGCGGCCCAAGAAATCCGGAACGCGATCAAATTCATCGAAGAGAAGACCGGCCAAAAATGGGATTGGGACAACTACTTCAAATGTGCAAAGCGGTTCAACGAAGAGAATCGGCTTCGCAAATCCTGGATGGAGATGTCGAAAACCGACAATCCGCAAGTCTTCGGAGCGAACCTCGCTCTCTATGCTGAAACCACCTATATGGCGGTTGCCGGAAGAAGCGATGACTTCGTCAAAGCCGATAGGAAGATCACCAAGCTCGCAGAAAAAGCCTTCAAGAGGAAAGCCCAGGTCTGCAAGGAGACCCGTCATAGAGCCATCATCTGGGGAGTTCAGTCGCAGTTCTATACTGACTTCCTCCCCTGGTTGCAGAACTGCTGGGGCATCCTCCCGCTTGTGGATATGCTCTCGCTTGTCTACTTCGACGAGATTTCGGAAGATGATCCTGAGCAAGCGATCTACGACATCGCGAAGCTCTATCAGGAGATGATCATGAGGAATCGGACCCATGGCGGTTACGAAGTCCTCCTTGATGACCTCTGGAGATTCTGCGAGGAATATCACGCCGACATTGTCATCCTCTGGGAGCACATTTCCTGCAAAGCCCTCACGGGGATGCACGGGATGTTCGAAGAAAGAGCCAGAGAGCACGGGATCAAACTCATCTGGGTCAATCATGACCTCATGGATCCCCGCGTCATCTCGAAGCAATCGATCAGAGATGACGTGAACCGATATATGCGCTCGGTCATGAGGGAAGAGCCCGTCGACCCGAGCTTAGAAATCATCGACGATGCTAAATCGTGGTAAGGAGATAAAAAACTATGAAATATTTTGGCGGATGCGATTCCGGCAGCACCTACACGAAGTGCGTGATTATCGACGAAAACGGCAAGATGGCTGCGAACGTGACCCTCAGAAGCCGTATCAATTCGGTCTTAAGCGCCCAGGAGTCCTTAGACCAAGCCATCGCCCAGGTGGAAGGGCTTAATTCCCCGAAGGACCTCGCTTATCTCGTCGGCACGGGGTATGGGCGGAACAAAGTCCCCTTCGCGGACGAGAACATCTCGGAGATCTCTTGCCACGCGATGGGCGTGCACGTCACCGATCCTAGCGTCAAAGCCATCATAGATATCGGCGGGCAAGACGTTAAAGGGATCGCCGTAGACAAAGACGGCACCGTCCTGAACTTCGCGATGAACGACAAATGCGCCGCGGGCACCGGACGCTTCTTCGAGGCCATGGCAAGAGCTTTCGAGATGGACCTAGACACCTTCTCGAATCTCTCCCTCAACGCGAAAAACATCATCCCGATCACCGCTCAATGCACCGTCTTCGCCGAATCGGAAGTCATCTCTCTAGTAGGCGAAGGCAAACCGATGGACGAAATCGCCGCCGGCATTGAGTTCTCGGTTGCCAAGCGCTGCTTCGTCATGGCGAAAAAAGCCGGCGCCACCGATAGCATCACCCTCACCGGCGGATGCGCGAAGAACGCGGGCTTAAAAGATGCGATCGAGAAGGTGCTGCACCTTAAAGTCGTAAACCTCTCCATCGACCCTCAACTCATGGGAGCTTTGGGCGCCGCCGAATTTGCAAGGCAAAAAGGCCTCGCGGAGGGCAAATAAGATGGGCACCGCTTTGATCGTATTGAGCTGGACCCTCTTCCCCTCTTTGGGCGTTTGGCTTTGGGTCAGCATCGTCTGCACCGTCGTGGGGGCGTTCATCGCTTTGTTCGCTCTTCTCTTCCTCGTCTATTTCTTCAACCTCGATATGAAGATGACCTCCGCTTTGGAGCCCCTTCTTCTGAAGCATTACGACAAAATTGAAAGAAAACGCAAAATCTAAGTATGTTTATTTTTGATGATCTCGCCGCCAAGGTCGATGAAATCAACAATAAATACGAAGCCAAATCGCTGAAGGTTGATCTGAATCTGAAGTTCCCCGAGAACCCGAATCAATTCATCTTCAGCGATGACAAAGCCTTCGAATTAGGAGCGAATCCTTACAAAGGAATCGCCCTTGATTTGCTTTTGGATTTGCCTTTGGAGGACGAAATCCTCCTCTTGGGCGAGGATTTGCCGGCTATTTCAAAGAACAAGAACTACGCGCGCATCACTCTTTCAAGCGTAGACAAAACCCAAATCGGTTCCGGGAACGACCTTTATAGCTCGATCCGCAAGTTCGATTATGTGAAGTACCATCTCTCCTATGAAGGGGCGATGATCCGCGAATCCGTCTTCAATAAGAAGGAAAGCCTGCTGGTGTCGAGAAGCGCTTTGAAGAAAGGCGGGCTCGATTTCTCAAGGCTCGGCAGTTATATCATCTTTAAGCACAAGGAATTGCCCTTCGTAAAGAACGTCAAAGTCCTCTTCGTGAACCTCGACGACTATGATTATGAAGGGATCGCGGAGCTGCTTAGGAAGAGCGAGAGCATCACCAAAGCCTTGGATCATCTCACCAACAAAGTGAAGATGGACTGCCATTCCTGCGCGGTGCAGGTGATCTGCAACGAGGTCGAAAAGAAAGTAAAAGAGGATTTCAAGAAAGATTGATCATGATTAACTTAGAAAACGAAGAACTGCTCGTAAACATATCCACGCATGGCTCGGAATTGACTAGGGTCCTTTATAAAAAAGCCAACCAAGAAGTCTTGTATGACGGAAAGGGAAACTGGGATCACAGCGATCACGTCCTTTTCCCGATCATCGGGGATAACCGCGCCTTCTCCATCGAAGGCAGAGCCCATTTCATTCCCGGGACGCATGGCTTTGCTCGTTTCTCGGAATTCGAGACTATCCATCAAAGCAAGGACTCCGTGACCTTGTCTTTGACTCACATGAGCGACGACGCCTATCCCTTTGATTGCCAGATCAACGTCACGACGCGCCTAGAGAAAAACCAGATTATCCGCGAGAGCGAGATCCTCTCGTTAGACAAAACGGAAATGCCGTTCCAATATGGCTTGCACCCCGCCTTCGTCTGCGATTTCGCAAACTCTGCTTTGGAAATAGGGGAAGGCACCACCTCCCTTGAGTTGGAACAAGGCGTCATCAAAAAAAGAATCGTTTGGCCCTTCGCTTCCCCTTGGAGGATTGAACGCCGCTATATCGAGCAAAGAGACACCCTTGTACTCACGAATCCAAAAGGCAGAATCGCCTTACATAACGGCCAGGGAAGAACCATCTCCCTTGTTTCCTCTTGCCCTTACTATGCTGTGTGGACGCCTGAAAAACCCTGCAAAAACGACTTTATTTGTCTTGAATCCTGGTATGGGGTCTCTCCTTACGTCGGGATTCCTCTGGAACTCGGCGACCGGGATCGCGCCCAGAAAACAAAAGACGTCGCGACTTACCGCGACGTCCTGATCATCGAATAAAGGGTCACTCCCGCCTTAGGTAGTCCCTCATCCCTTCGAAGATGACTTCGGCGAGTCTTTCCGCACCCTCATCGCTTGGGTGAAGGCCATCGAAAGTCATGGCAATGGCTTCTTTTGGATATGGGTAGATGCCCGCCTCCGGGTCATAGAGCCCTTGCTTGTAAGTGGGATAGGGGAGGTCAACCACTTTCCCGTGGAGGTAGCAACGCTTGAATTTGACCGCGTTTAGGCAAGTGAAACCCGCTTTGTCGTGGGTGTTGATGTTAATGACCCCCTCTTCGCGCGCGTCAGCGTAGATCGCATTCGCGATTTCGTTTAGAGTCCTGCCGTTTTTGGGCTCATAGCTGCCTTTGGCGTAGTTATAAGGGTCGTTGATGTAAACGAAGTCGCCTCTTTCGACGGGGTTGCAAAGGAAAATCAAAGGATTTGGGGTCAAAGCTTTGATGCGGGCGACGATGCAGCCTAGATTCCCAAGGATCGTGCCTTTGATGCGGAACAAAAAGTCGCGCTTCGTGCCAATGGGCAAAGCGAGGTCGTTCCACCAATCGTTCGTTCCGAGCATGATGAGATAGGCGTCCCCTTTTTCGATAGGGGCGTCAAGCCAAGTTTCCGTACAGGCTCCGTTGATGCCAAGGTTGATGATTTTGTAGCCGGGAAGTTTTCCTTCCAAACGAGTCAAAACGCCTCTAGTCAAACGGTAACCCGTTTCATCAAGATGGGCGTTTAAGTAGAAGAAGGAATCCCCGATGGCAATGATGCGTCTTTCTTTCATAACGCTTTATTATTACATATGGGAAGGACTTTCGAACAAATTTCTAACTTTTGCGTCGTTTTTCAGGACACGCTTTGGGGGCTGATGTAACCTATTTCAAAAATCCAATATAGGTTACATTAGGTTACAGGTCAAGTGGTTCTGCTTATGGAGAACGACATAGAAAAGATGATCGAGTCTCTCCCGAAAGGCTATATCTCTAATAAGACGATAAACGGAAAAGCATGTTTCAGCTGGAATCGGATAATAACTAAGGGGACTACTTTGGGTTCAAAGATTCGAAGAATGGAAATGGTTTTCTATTTTCGCCGTTAATAGCCCAAGAACTCCCGAACCCGTCTTTGAATTAACTCCTCTAGC
>CAVKPZ010000048.1:0-14755 GCA_963658395.1 Lachnospiraceae bacterium
GGATTATAGCACGCCGAAAAGCTTTGCTTTATCAGTCGTTTTCGCTAACAGAGCCAAAGTTAACAAGAACCATTACATCCGTTTCATAACGTCGTCTCGGATTATTTTGAAAAGGCTTCGATTCGATCCCGATCCGTAATTGTTTAAGACATAGTTCAAATCAATGAAATAGATTAGCACGAACTCGTAATTCTTAACGCCTTTTTTCCACTTGGAAAAGGAGTAGCCGTAGTATTTGACGATATCCTTGAGATCCCAACCTTCGTCCTTAAAACTCCTCGGGATCAGGAAGAGATTGAATATCTTATGGGAGTCAAAATTATGATTTAGCTCAATGTTCTCGCCGTAGACGATTTGCTTCTCCACCGATTCCGCTCCAGGCATATTGCCAAACTCATAGAACTTCGAATCAAAAATAAAACATTCATCTCCTTCGATGTGTATCGTGTCCTCTCGAAGGTTGCTTAAATGCTTAGATTCCTTCTCGCCGTCGATTTGGATACGGGCCTCAGGATAATACTTGGAAATATTAGGGGCGTTGCCTAACAAAGATTCGATTTCTTTCTCATATACAGGGGCATAGCTAGAAACTCCAATCAGGTTCTTACTAGAAAGGGAACCATAGGAATCCTGCTCCACGATGTTGAACATGTGACGATAACGAAGCTTCCTCTCATCGTCAAAGGTCGTCTCAAGAGCTTCCTTGAGGCAATTCTTATACTCATTCCTTCTCCCTTTGACGTCTTTGTACAAAGGGTGAATCAGGTTCTGAGGAAGACTCGTCAAAAAGAAGAGCGTGTTCAAACTTCTGTAAACGCAGTAGTCATAGATCTCGGTAAGTAAGGCTTCCGTCCTTGCTTTCTTGCGATAGACATAGTCGTTATAGACGATGCTGTTATTATAGATAAGCGATGATCCTTGGAAGGTTTTCTTCCAGTTAATCTTGCCTGGGGGGTTATGACTATCAACCGTCTCGGAGAAAAGCATTCTCCCATGGGCCTTGAAATCATCGAGGATCCATAAAAAAGAATACAAAGGGAACTTATCAAGGTTTATATCGTGAGCAACTTCACCATAATCCCTGTCTTCCCCGTCCGCGTTCTTGGATAGCTTCAGGGACTTGAAAAGATTGAGGAGCAGCTTCCGATTCGCTTTCTCATCATCTAAAGGCAGTTTCCCTAAAGTCTTTGGATAATGGATGACGATCTTCCCATTCTTCCCTTCGTCGTAAACGTATTCAGCGCCGACGAATTGGGCAAGGAGGTCTTCCACTTCAAAGACTTGGTCACGAGCCCTTGAGGTAGGTATGTATTCGATGCAGGAGCTATTGCCCATCGTTCGTCTTCACGGAAGCATCCGCGTCATTTGTTTGGGTTGCAGCAGCCGGAGCAGTCGTAGCTCCATCACCGTTTGCCTGACTTATCGGGGCAGAAGCTGAATCGGTTCCGAATAACTCGTCCCTAAACACGTTGTCCCCAGCGACGAAAGCGTTATAGATATCATCGAACGATTTGTATTTCTCCGTTTTGAAAATGTCTTCCTTCCCGCCGTATTTGCAGACGTCGTTATAAAGATATTCCAACACCTTGTTCGCAAAGCGCTTCAAATTTATGCCCGCATCCCGGTAGAAGAAGTTTCCGATTTGCCTGTCTCCGCTTATCTCATCGTTTTCCACAATTTTCGCATTGATTGCTTTTATGAATTCGAGCCAATTGACATCCTTGTTGTTCGCAGTAAAGACCGGGAAGTCCGTCACGTCTTTTTCCGTGTCTTTGTTCGTCAACCTTTCAAATTCCCACCTTCTCTTAAAAGCCGTATCCAATTTGAACACGTTCTGATCGGAGGTATTCATCGTCGCATAAAGATAAAGATTTGCGGGGATTTTGATTTTATACCCGCTCACTTCGTCTTCCGCGATGACTCCTTTTTGGTTCAAATAAGAAGCGATGATCTCGTTCGTTATTTCGTATTCGCTTTCCTCCGTTGAATCATCGCGGTCCAGCAGTTGGAACAAATCCCCGAAAATGGCGGCTGCATTGCCGCGATTGATTTCCTCAATGACCAAAGCGACGGAATCTGGGTTTTCGCTTGATTCCGTCTGCTCTTTCAAAGCCAAGTACAAAGCTTTCGTAAAAGGTCCGGCGATGACCTTGTAGTCAAAGCCCGCACTGTCTTTAACCGGGCGCACCTGCCCAACAAAGTCGCAGTTTGAATACTCTTGATGGAAGGTCGTGCGAACAACCTTGTTCTCATCGAAATCTTTCAAATAGTCGTTCTTCAGGCGATAGGATTTGCCACAGCCAGGAATCCCATAGATTATCAAGTTTTTAGGATCCCATGTTTTCACAACCGTTCCAGCAGATTTTTCCATCGCCTCGTCTGCTTCCGTCTCATCTTCGTCTTCGAAGGTCAGTTCACGTCCGACCGCTGCGCCTCTGGAGCAAAACAAATCCCAGAGATTCATTAAGGTTACTTCCCCTTGCCCCTTAGAATCAAGCCATCTTTTTGCTTTGCGATGAGATGCACACTTGCGGGTTCCGGGCAAGCCTGCCAAATACCGACCAAGGCAATCATAACGGCTGGGATCAAATTCACGCGCAAATTCAGCAAGGAAAGGCTGAGCGTCATTCAGAATTTTGTAGGCCCCTCCAACGAGGCCAATCAAAACGTCTTTCGTAGGGTCGCCCGTAGGATCGGCTGGATCGTCCTCATAAACAATGTTGCGGAAATGTGCGTGGTCTGCAACATATCGGCCTAAATTCCCTCCGGAAATTAACGTGTCGAAGACGTTTTGGGCTCCAGGGGTCAAATTCAGTTTAAAGAAACCACGCGTTCTGGACTGCCTAGACGTGAGAATGACGTTTTTGTCAAAATTAAGCAGATCCAGCCGAAGGAATTTTTCAATTGGAAGGGGGCTGAAATCGCAAACGAGTTCGAACACGCCCTGGCCAACAGCGACGTCATAATGATCAAATTTCCAAAGCGTCTTTATTTTAGATTTGCCTCCGGCGAGCCTGATGAAGGCATAATCTCCTGGAACAATGCCATTGAAGTATTCTTCAATCCCGTTGCAAACATGCGCCGCGTATTCCGCAGGATCTTTCATTTTTCCGAAATAAACGCTCATTTGTTTGTTCTCCTTTTTTTCTTATTCTAACGTTTAATTTCCCGTTTCCTTAAGGTCTAGTTGAACCATAAAGGAATGGCTTATTCGTTTCCTTAAAAGCGGCGCCACCAACCAGCAAGCTCATTCTCTTATCATCTCTTCGCCACCTTCTCCTCCTTAAGAATCCCCAAATAACACCTCACCACCTCTAAATCGATATCCTTGGAGAAAACATCCTCGATCCGATATTTCCAGTCCAAGAAATAGGAAAGCCCATGTTCTGTATAAATCCTCTCTAGTTCAGGGCAATTGAGAATCGGAAGCAACCCATTGCAAGCAGGATCCCCTTCTCCATCGGTGGTGATGAGATAGAAACGCTTCGAAGTCGAAGTGGCTGACAGGCTGATGATTAGACGCGTGCTTTTCATGGTCTTTAATTCCGCTTCGTAACGGGGCGAAAAGCTCTTCTCAATAAGCCATTTGCAAGGGATGACCAACCACTTCACAGGGGTGCAGGAAAGCCCTCTCACATCGCCATGCGCGAGGAAGCGGCCATCCGAGGTATCCCTCGTATTCCGCCCATCAAGATAGGAGCCTGAGAGAATAGTCTCCCTCACCTCTTCAAGGAAAAAGCGTTCCACCGGTTCCGAATCAGGATGTTCCATGGCCTTCTCCATTGGCACGTAGATTGACATGGACTCATTCCGAATCGCCACCCCGCTTAAGGCGCTAGAAAAAAGCAGCGACTCATAATCCCGACGATTATGGGTGTTGAAGTACATCACCCTGTCCCCTAGGAAAGATTTAAGTCTCTCATACTCGGCTTTACCTAGCTCATGGCCAGAACTCTCTATCGCCAGCATCTCCCCCGACTCGTTCATGGCGTATACCCCATATATGCGGTCCAAATTAGTCGCGTCATCAAACTCAAGCGGCGTATCCAGCATCATGATTGCGAAACCTTTATCCATCAATTCCATAATCCCCTCTCCTTAACAAACGTCTTATTTCCTCTTCATGCACTTCTCCCAGTACTCCAGGAAGCTCTCCAAAGTCGGATAGTCCTTCTTGAAGTCCTCAGGGAAGTAGGCGGAGGTTGGCTCGTCCATTGCCATGTATTTCTCATACATTGCAATCGCCTCTTCTTTCGACCACCTCTGAATGGTGTCCACCACGTCGTATTGCTCGACATGTCTTTTATACCCCATCCCATCGGCGATGAGCCTCTCTCCTTTGAGGGTTTCCTCCTTGGCTTTGGAACGGATTCTCCTCGAGGCGATTCGCTTCTCCTCCTTATGACTTTTGCCCCTGTCTTTCACAACGGGGTTTTTCTTATAGGATCTGCTCATGATTGTTTCCTCCTTTGATTGTACCCCCGGTCCTGAACGGGGGAAGATAAAGGCCTTTTCCCAAGATAACTTGCTTAGAGAACGTTAAGGGGGTGGATATTCCTGTCTCTATTTTCCTCCTTTTTGGTCCAATCCCCCAAAATCCATGTCGTAGCCTTGCCTCATGGCTTTCGCTAGATTGGCCTCGTCCACCCGCCAGCTGGAGCGGCAGAAATCGAAGAAAAGCACGCTTCTCACCTTGATCTCGAATGCCGTTTTCAAGGACAAGCTCATGCACTGGCGGATGCTATAGACCCCAATGGGCGGGCTCTTCAGGAAAACGCGTATCAGGCGATACTTATCGCCTAAGACGTTGCTTACGGAGACGGGGCGGTTCTCATCCATTTTCTTTTGGAAAGCCTCCTCTCCTAAGCAAAGGGCGATATCCTCGTCCCCGCGATCGCAGCAAGCCGGATAGACGAGGCAATCCACGTCTTTATGGCTATCTAAGGCACGGGCAAGGCTGTCGCTTAAGACTTCGACCCCTTGCACTCCCTCAAAGGCCTTTTGAAGTTCCTTGGCCCTGACTTCATTGGGATCGACAAGATAGATTTTGAAAGAAAGAGGGATCTCCCTCCTTTTGATCTCCTCTTCCTCACGGGGTCTATTTCGGGAGGAGAAAAGTAATCTCATGAAGATCTCGTTCGCGGCTTCTTCAGCCAGGCCAAAGCTCTCTTTTATGAGCTTTGGGCTCACGAAGTAGTCCTGATGGAGGGCCTCATCTAAGATCTCCATGATGTGCTTGATGCCTTCATCTTCAAAATTAACAGCCATATTCTTTATTTCTCCTTTGCTCCCATTTCGTTGTCTTTGCCTACTAAGACGAGGTTCCCTAGGCTATAGGTGGGTTGCTTGGCTAGCAGTCCTTCTTCTACCAAGACGTCAAACACGGCTTTCGCCATGTCTTCCTTGAGCGAGAAGGTCTCCTCTAGTTTCCAGACGGAGACGTACTTCTGACTCTTGATCCAGTCTTTAACGACGCCAAGAAGGCCGCTAGCCTTCGCGCGGCTAAGAAGCTTGCTCATGCTCGTTCCCCTTTCCCATTCCCGCTTGTTCCTTTTGTCCAAGAGAGAATGGCTTCCTAACAAAGAAAGCCCATCGCGACGGCGATGGGCAAAGAAAGACAAGGCACACCATCGCTCAAGCTTTGCCACCTTGCATATAAAGCAGGTTGGCGGAGGATCAACGGGCTTGCCCCTAACCTCGCTCTCTATGGACGTGCCTAATTATGTAGGGGGCAGGAATCTTAATTTCAACTCTTGACATGCGTTAACTGCGTTAAGTTTTTCTAAAGCCTTCACCAACGCTCAAGGAACGGCCTGTCAAAGAGCCTTTTTAAGAAACTTGTCACTGCGTCAAAAGAAACAGTACGCTCAACGATTGCTTGTTCCAACTTTCTTTTCGGGAACTTTGTGGATTGGGACAATCGCTCCTCCTGGGCCTTTGGTTTAGCAAAAGTCTCGCCAAGCCGCATGCTATAATAGATAGGAAAGCAAGAGAACATGTCCTTAAAGGTCGATGATTTAAACGGTTTCAAAAAGCACCGCAACAGCGTTAGCGAGTCTTTGACGACTGAGCTTGTCGGAAGAGAAAAGGAAACCGCTGACCTATGTGAGGAGATACGCCGAAACAATTATCTCGTTGTCACCGGCTCATCAGGTGTTGGGAAAAGCAGGCTCGCAGTCGAGGCCATTGAGCGTTTTTGTCTTTCGGAGGAAGGCACAACCGTCCTCTGCACAAAAAGCTTCAGCGATTACATCGGGGATTTGGAAGAAGCGATTCACGAGAGAAACAAATATGTGGTCTTCGTGGACGACGCGAATAAATTCCCAGAAATTAGCAAGCTAATAGACTATCTCAAATACAAGAACGCCAGGAACATCAAAGCCGTTTTCACGGTGAGGGACTATCTGAAGGAATGCTTCGACGCAGAAAACCTCGAAATCCAGTTCTACGAAGTGAAGCCCCTAAAGGACAGCCTCATCAAAGAGGCGGTATCCAGGAACACGCCGATTAAAAATGAGGAATGGCTAAACCAGATAGCCGAAATCGCAAAAGGCAATATCAGAGTCGCTTTCCTAGCCGCAAACGACGCTCTGAAGGATGGAAAGGGGTTTGCCTCGCTCCTCAGTCAAAAGGACGTTTTGAGCCGTTTCTACAAGGACGAGATCTCCGAAGTGGACAAGTCGGGCGAGCTAGCCGCCACGGCGGGGATTATCGCGTTTTTCGGATGCATCTATTTGGACCAGCTTTTCTACATAGCCCCGGTCCTCAGCAAAATGGGGATGAGCAAGCAAAAATTCGTCGAGAACGCGAACCTCCTCGTCGCCAAGGAGATCGCCGACGATTACAGAGGCGTGGTCAGAATTTCGGACCAGTGCTTCGCGGACTACATGCTGAACTACGCGCTCATCGAGAAAAAGTTCATAAGAATCGGAGATCTGCTCGTGATTGGGTTCAAATACTATAAAAAACAGATCATCGAGTCGGTCAAAACCATCCTGCACGTTTATTACGGCGGGGATTCGCTCTCTTATTTGAAAGAGGAAATTTTCAGAGCATGCGAGGGTTTAAGCGAAGACATAGCCGCAAAGCATGAGATCGAGGCGACCTTCGCGCAGATAATACCGGCTTACGCGGCGGATGATTTTGTCAAAAGCATCAGGGATTATACCGAGGCAAAAGACATCCAATGGCTGATTGGGGTCTTCTCGAGCCTTGCCTTGACCGACTACTCCGAGATCGCGATGGGCGGCGCGATGAGGCTGCTCGGAAAAGCCAAGGGGAAGTCCGAGGAAGTCTTTAAAGCCATATCCGGCATGTATTCGCTGAACGTGCATCATATCGAAGCAAGGTTCAAGTATCTGATGGGTTTCATCGGCTTTTTGAGGGAGAGCAAATCAAGTTGCGCAAGATTTGCGGGATTGATCTCCTCCTACCTGAAATTCCGGATCGACTTCTCGGAATGGGGGCGTGGGAAAGAGCTAAGGTACAACTGCGTCCTCATAAGCGACGAGATCCCGGGCATATTACCTTTCCGGGCGGCGTGCTGGGATTTCCTGTTCGAGGCGGATCGCGCCAAAGCGATAGACGCCACGATGGAGTTCGCGAAATACCATCATTCCGAGGGCTGCTCAAAAATCATCGAGGGCGACTTGGCCGCGATAAGCCGTCATTTAGGAAGTTCTCAGGAAGACGAGATGGTCAGGGCGGCCATTTTCGCGAAATTAGATGGCGAGGGCAAAGCCCACGCTTTCGAAGCAAGGAAAACGCATCGAGACTTCTTCAACGCTCTCTTTGGAATCGGCTTGCCCGACGAGGGCTACGAGGAAAGCGAGGAGAGGTATCGCGACTCCGTCTCCGCCTACTGCGCGGCAAACGGGAATTTGGTTTTGCGCCTTTTTCGTGAAGGCAAGGACTTCCTCGGAAGATATTTCCCAAGCGAAGAGAGGAAATTCGTTTCCGGCCTGCTTCCAAGCATAAAAAGCGGCGAGTCGGATTGGTTCCCACTCCTTTCCGGCATCGACGTCAACCCCGGCGAGGTCGTCAAACGCTTCGCCGAGCTTTGCGGACACGTCAGGCTCTACGAGCTGATCTGCGCCATAAAGGACGGCGTAGCCAGGGATCAATACCTTTTCTTCTTCTACAAAAGCCTCAGCGAGGCAAAGCCGTCTGAAGACTTCGGATTCGCCGGGTGGCTGAGGTCCAAAACGGACAAGGAGGCCACAAAGTCCTACCAAAGAAGCGCGTTGGAGCTCCGCGGGATATCGGAGAGATCTGGGATAAGCTATGCAGAACTGATCAGAATCTTTTTCAGAAAGCGGGACTACAATCCCAAGATAGCCGCGAATTACCTGTCGCCCCTCCTTTATAAGGACGGAGCGTTCAAAGAGTTGCTGGAGCTAGACCCAAATCTAGCGACGAGCGTATACGAGTTTTTAATAAGCAGCGGAGAGAGCGATTTCGGGCATAAGCGCCTCGAAGAGTTGCTTTCGATCAGGCCAGGCTATGTCAAAGTCTTCGCAAAGAAACTCGTGGAGGGGGCGAGCGGATTTGAAGGCACGGAGGAAGTAATCTTAGGAGAACCTTTTTGTGCGCTCTTCCTTGACGCGTGCATCAAGGCCTGTTTGGACAAGGGGCAGAATCATTTCATTTCGTTAGGACTGCGAAGATTACTGGCGGACGGCATCGAAAAAGATCCCGTATCTAATTGGGTGGAGCGCTACATCGAGCGAAATTCAAAAGACGACGGGAAGATGAAAACCCTCTTCCGCCATTTGGCCGAGGTCCCCAACGCGCGCAAAAGCCAATCCATCATCCAATATTACCGAAGAGGGAAGTGTGCCGAGGTGCTGGAGATAGCCCTGACCGAAAAAGTCCTTTGCTACAGCGACGCGAGGCTATATTACGGCTCTGAGATAAGGAGCCTGGAACAGCTTAGAAAAGGCCTCTTGGAATTGGGGCGCGCTGAGCAGGCCCGCTTTATAGACGAGCTGATAGAGAACCATAAGGCAAGAATCAAATCGGATGAGGTCGAGAGACTCATGGACTATCCGAACCGGAAACTGCTGGAAGAACTGAAGGAGCGGGACTGCAGAACAGAAGTCTCGTTGAAAGAGGCGTTCGAGCTTTACCAGAGCGACGAATCGTTCCGGAAGATCGTCTCATCCGGGTTTGTCTCTTATTCCGACGGATCTTTCGTCACGGAAGGCGATAGGCCGCTGAAATTCTCCGATGCCTTTAGCAACAAGAGGATCCTCGGGATCAGGATACGGCCTTTTGACGAAGACGAGAACCAAAAGTATGAAAAGTATCTTTCCTCGATGAGGGTGATAGCAAATGAATTCGAAGGCAAAGAAACCGCCACCCTCGACGGGTGTCTCGCGAAATTGTTTGAGGAAAAAGGATGGGACTACGAGAGATTCCACACGGAGACGCTGCTGAGCAGGGATATCTTCAGCAAAATTAAAAACGGCCAAAAGCCGCGCATGGCGAAAAAGACTTTGGTCCAGCTTCTCATCGGGCTGCGCCTTTCAAACCCTGAGAGGAATTACCTATTGGGCTTAAACGGGACGATTTTGTCCCAATACTGCGAAGAGGACGTCCTTTACGTCTTCCTTCTTGAGTCGAAAGTCGAGATTGAGGTAGCGAACGAATTGCTGAGGGATCTTGGAAAAGACGTTTTTAGTGAAGAAAGCAGAATGAAAAATATTCTATGAAAATACAGAAGTTATTCCTAAGCGGGTAATGCCCGAAAACAGCTCCATAAACGCGGTGCTGACAGTGTATTTTGGGAAAATACGGGCGTCTGAACCCTCCTTGTAAATTGATACGGTGAACGAAATCAATGCGTTCCAACCCACTAGGAGGTTCAAAATGAAAAAGACAATCATTGATGAAGGCTTTGCGCCTTACCTCGTCAAAGGCGCGACGTTCGTCGGGAAGTACCAGATCCCAACGCTGGCGAAGCACGACGAACTGATTATCCCAAGGGACATGATCCCTTTCGACAAAAGGAACGTCGTGAAAGACAGGGATCTAGCCGTCGACTTCTACATGCACGACATTAGGTTCAAGCAGGTCCTGACGGCCACTAGAAGATACTTACCGGACCTCTCACGATTCAAATGCGTCATCTCCCCCGACTGCTCCCTTTATCGGGACATGCCGCTGTGTTTGCAAATAGCGAACACTTACATGAGCAGAGCCGTCGCCTACTATATGCAGGAAAATGGCCTCTACGTAATCCCGAACGTCAGATGGGGAGACAAAAGAAGCTTCGAATTCTGCTTCGACGGCGTCCCGACGGAGGACATTGTCTCCGTAAGCACCCATGGCTGCATAAAAAGTGGCGAGAACAAATACTATTTCAGGCTCGGCTTTGAAACGATGCTGAAGGTTCTAAGGCCAAAGATCGTTCTCATCCATGGCCCGATGCCAGATGAAGTATTCGCCCGTTTTGTGTATGAAGCAAAGTTCGTCCATTACCAAAGCTATATCTCCAAAGTGAAAGGAGGTAAGTAAGATGGGCAGCGGAGTTTCAGGCAATTACAACGGGAATGAGGAGAAATCGCAACCATACGCACCATTCTATGGCGTCACTAAAGATTTACTTGAAATTGATAAAAAGGATTCGGACATATACAGTCCAAAAAATGGGTATTTCAAGAATCCAACTGCCTCAGATTTGTCAAAGTCCATCATTGGAGGCGCAGTTTATATAAACGGAAGGCAAGCGCACGGTACCATGACTTACGTAATGAATGAGCACGGAAACGTTATATTTGGTGTCCGTTTCAACCCAAACAACCCGGCTAAAAGGTCTCCGCACCCGACTTTAATCGGCGGGAAACACCCCAAAGTTCAAATCGCAGGCATGATAACTTTTTCAAAAGGAAAAATAGTTTCCTTGGACAATCGCAGCGGCCATTACAAACCCAATATAAGATCGATGGAAAAAATAGACGCCTTTATGGAAGAATTGTTTAAGGCCAACCCTGAAGTATTTAGCAGCAAATCCAAATGGAGGAACAATTAAATGAAAAGTATCCAAGAAACAACCAATGAATTATTCGGAGTCGATTACGAAAAGGACTTCGAAGACGAAAAAACATACGACAAATACGTAGACATAGCCAAAGAACTCATAAAGAAAAACGGCTGGCAAGACGTTTACGCCTGCTGGTACGACTATCTCATAACCAACTGCAAAACCGAAGATGCCATCCTCAATTTCGCGAATCTGTTCTGGTGCTACGAAGGTTATGAGCAAGCGATACCGAATGCCGTGGAATTCTGCGCCTTCTTCTACGCGAACATCTCTTTAAAACGCCACCCGGAGGCGGTCTCCGTCTTGGACGGCATCGCTTGGAACGCGCTTATCCATTCCGGAATCTATTCCGAAAACGACTATTACTTCGAAGATTTTTCTCCGATGTCCAATCCAGAAATCGTCGCCGCCATCGAAAAATGGCAAATTCGAAAAAAGGGAGCGATCTAAACGCCCAAGATCATCGAGCTCCCTTTTAATTAGCGCTTATTCAGCGCCTTTCGTCCCCGCAGGGGACTGACCAGTCGAAGAAAAGAAAGCCCGCCGCGACGGCGATGAGCAAAGAAAGCCAAGGCGCGCCATCACTCAAGCTTTGCAACCTTGCTTCTATGCATAAGAACCCGCTTGATTCACAAATTCAAAATCAAAACGAACCAGCCTGATCCGCGATTGCTCTCTCCCCCATTTCTTGCCTAGGGAATTTGGGGCAGCGCACTCTCGCGCTTAGCAAAGCCCCCTATTATTTCAGCCCCAAAGTTCCTAACATAGTTAACTTTTGTCAAGAATTGCAATCGCTTTCCTCCTCCCCTACAAAATGTTGATCTGCAAGCAGGCGCGGAAAGGAAATGAAACGATAGGATGGCTTAAAGGCAAAGGAGAGAACTTCTCTGAATTCGAGGCAGACAAGACTAAGGTCTGCGCCGGGCTTTACAAAAGCCAAAGTGGAGAGAGGCTTTTCTTCGTGAACTCTTTCCCCGAGGGGAGCAGGCTTTGCCTTCTTTCCGATCCTCATTAGACGGAAAAAGAGACCATCCATGACCTTACTTTCTATCATGTCTTCTTTAATGAGGAGGCCAGCAAAGCCAAAGAAGCCACGCGGGAGTTCCTCGAGAAGGGCTACGACAAAGAAGATGGGAGCATCTTCCTCTACCGAGAGGACGGAACAAGTTTCTTCTGCTATGGGAACGGGGAGATCGACTCTTTCTTCCTCGCCAAGCAGGAGGATCTGAAGGTTCTCCTATCGGAAGAAACAAGGAAAAAGAGCACCTACGTAATCCCTTTGAGCATCTTTCGTTTCCCTTGCCCCGTATGCGGCAAAAAAGGCGTTCAAAGAAAGAGAGGATTCCGAGATCTACTTGAAGAGCAAAAAGGAAATAGAGGCCTATGACCTTTTTCTGCAGTCATCTGCTTCTGGAAAATGACGTCCGGAAAACCATGGGCAAGGCAGGGCTAATCGGCGAATAAGCACGATAGCCAACTAGGCTTTCCCTTCTTTTGGTAGCGTCGCGGTCCAATCTTTGTTGACCGTTGGCCCATTAGGAGCTTTTTTACAAACTCGATTCGAAGGGAAAGCAACGAATAAAAGCAAAGCGAATATAACCTTTGACAAAGATATACTTATCTAGCCAACATTGTTGCGGAAATATTGTTCGATAGACCTCCCTGACCCTATTGAATCCCCTTTTCCTTAAACGGCTTTAGAAGGAAGCATATCGAAACGTTAAAAAGCGAATAAGTGAATAAAAAAGTGAATAAGTGAATAAAAAAGTGAATATCCTGTTTATTTGTGAATAAAAAGTGAATATCCTGTTAATTTTGGCTCTGTTAGCGAAAGCGACTGATAACCAACGATTTCAGTTCGGCTCAGAACGCTGCGAGGCAAAGGCGCCAAGCGGCGATAAGTTCGTTTTGGCGATCCACGTCAAAGAGATAGACCGTTTCCATAAGCCGGTTTATCTTAATGGGAATCTATCCCAGTCCTACGTAAGGAACGGCGAAGGCGATTTCTTGCTTCGGCAGAATCAGATCACAAGCTACCTTTGCGATTCCCAAATTGACGGCTACGATTCCCTGCCCAATTCCGAGGGTTATACGATTGGCGACATCAACGCTTCGACTTTCCATGAGTATCGAAAACTTTTGGACGAGTACACCTCGCCCATTATTTTTCACGGGGCAAGCGACGAAGAGGTCTTGCGAAAAACGGTGATGCTCAAGTCAAACAAAGAGGGGAAGGAAGTCCTCACGAATGCCGCGGTCATTCTTTTCACTTCCTCTCCCTTGATTGAGCAAGTATTCCCTTATTACTTGCTTGATTATCAGAGAAAAGACGCCCCTGGGCTCAAATGGGATGACCGCATCGTTACGGGCCATCCAAATTGGAGTGGCAACGCCTTTGATTTTTATTTGATGGTCCTTAAGGCCCTATCTCCTTTCATCCCCTCCGCCTACGTTGGCGAAGAGAATAGAAACAACAGCCCTCGTCTAATGTACGATGCCGTAAAAGAGATGATTGTGAACGCCATCTGCAACCACGACTTCCTGCTCAATGGCAGTCTGACGATCCTCCGTTTGCCCTCTTCCCTAGCAATAAGCAACAACGGGAAAATGCTCACTCCCGCCAAGGAAGCGCTTCTTGGGGGAAAATCCAACCCAAGGAACCGTTCCATCATGTCGGCCTTCCGCCGAATCGGCGCTTCCGATAGCGCAGGAACCGGCGTCCCGAAAATAGAGCTCGCTTTTGAGAAGAACCCGCCTTTGCTTAAGCCCACCAGAACGATTCCCTGAGGGACTTCGCGCAAAGCGGCCTTCGTCTCTTCGACGCTCGAAGGATGGCGTTGGTCAATCAGCTCTTTGATCGCGCTCACGAAGAATCTCCTTTCGTATGAATTTTCCAAAAACGTTCAACGTGTTGGAACGGTAGAGAGGGATGACCCTCAGGATGAAACCAAAGTCGAGCTTTCGAAGTCTCTCTTCGTCTAGACGGAGATCAGAAAAAAGCATCTCCTTAAGGTCCTTTAGCGAGCGGACGGGATAGCGGGAATAAAGGGTATCGCAAAGTGCCTTCTCAGGGCTTGCGATCTTGTAGCGCGTCCCCGCTTCGTTCCTAAGAAAAGCTATTCCCTCCGGGAAGGCAAGCCTAGGGACGAAGGAATAAGAGAGGATCAAGGCTCCGCTCTCGAAGGTTTTGTTGGTCTTTTTCCCGAAGGAGGCAGAGCTGTAGACCAAAACCTTTTCTGGAATCAGCCCGTAGAAAGAGAGCGCGCATTCAAAGGAAAGATAAGAAGGAGAGAGGCATACGTTAGCCAAAACCGGCGCGTCCGTTTTGACGTCGTCAGAATAAAGGCCTCGTTTAATCTTGGTGAAGGTGCCCTTTTTCACTTCCAAGGCGATTTTTTGATTCACATTGGAATATTCCTTAAACTCATCTTCGAGCATAATGCGATCGTATATCATTGTCGGTTTTCCTTCATTAATCTTGCTTTCTAAGATTATCTGTGGAATATCAACATCATTGTCATTATGCCCATCGTCTTTCCCTTTCCTTCGTGTTTTGTTTCCGAACTCATAGATCTTACTTCCTTTGGCCTCGCGCCCCTCATCCTATTCATAAAGGGTGATTTAACGTTTTTCCCAATCTAAACTGGACCCCGTAATAAACTGGACCCCGTAATTCGGACAGTTTAAAAAAACGCCTGCATAAGTGACTGC
>CAVKPZ010000049.1:0-14576 GCA_963658395.1 Lachnospiraceae bacterium
CCTTTTGTCTATCAAGGCCAAGAAATCGGTATGCTGAATCTTCCAAAGCGGGATCCTGCTTTAAGTCAGGACGTTACAGTGAAAACGGTTGATGGGATTATGAGAAAGTTCTTGATTCCAAGACCCATTAGAAAAAAACTCCTTTTCCAAATTGACCGCGATAATGCTCGCTCCCCGATGCAATGGGACTCTTCTATCTCTGCCGGTTTCTCCTCTAACAAGAGCACGTGGGTCCCAGTAAATGAGAACTACAAAGACATTAACGTCGAAAAGGAATCCAAAGATAAGAACTCTTTGCTCTCTTACTATAAAAAGCTGATTGCCTTGCATAATCGAAGCGACATTCTCTGCTTCGGCAATTTCCACGCTTATCCAACGAAAGGCGATCTCTTTGTATTCACTCGCTCCCTTAAAGCGAAATCAATCTTGGTTTTGATTAATCTTGGAAGGAAAAAAGCCGCCGTCCCGCAACCGTTTAGAAAAGTTTTGGGCTCCGTCGCCCTTGGAAACTATGTCGACGCGAAAGCCTCCAATTCCGTTTTGCGGCCATATGAAGCCCTTATTATCGAACTTGATTGATTAGGAAATATCCTCGCGCGCGTGTACAATTGAAGCCGCTTTGCAGGAGGTGCTTTTATGAACAAAGAAAAACATCGTGAGGATTATCTTAATTGGGACGAGTTCTTTATGGGAATCGCCCTCATGGCTGCAAAACGTTCCAAAGACCCTTCTTCTCAGGTCGGGGCTTGTTTGGTTGATGATAACCATAAAGTGATATCAATCGGCTATAACGGCATGCCCGTTGGGGTGGACGATGAGAAAATCCCCTGGGGGCACGGGGAAGGTCTTGACTCAAAATACCTCTATGTTTGCCATGCGGAATTCAATGCGGTCCTGAACGCAAAAGATGGTTCCGCCCTTAAAGGCTGCACCCTTTACGTCACTTTGTTCCCTTGCAACGAATGCGCGAAGGCTTTGATTCAAGTCGGCGTTAAAAAAGTCATTTATGCCGACGACAAATATCACGATCACTTGGAAGAAGTTGCTTCGAGAAGGCTTCTCGATATGGCGGGGATTCCTTACGAAAAGTACACCGGAAGGAAAGTAGAAATCGATGTTAAATAAGCACAGAACCGCTTATAGAATCATCGTGATACTCATTGCTTACGCTTTGCTTGGGGCAGCGATTTTTGTGCCAATTAGTTACAGCAAGCCAATCAATTATGCTTTGCTTTGGACTGCCTTAGGCATCTATTGCGCGGCTTTGATTGCAACAATTGTGATAAGCGAAGTGGTATACGCGAAACGGAGAAAGAAAAAGAATGGAACCAATTCTAAAGGTTGAGCACCTCTCTTTTTCTTACGACAAGAAAACTCCCGTCCTAGAAGATGTCTCTTTTTCGATTGAGAAAGGCGAATATGCTTGTCTTATTGGGCATAATGGCTCTGGAAAATCTACTATCGCGAAGATCCTTATGGGCCTTTTGCCTAATTTTGACGGGGGCGTGTATTTGTTTTCGCTTGAACTGAATCGTGACCATCTCTATGAAATCAGATCAAAAGAAGGGATTGTATTTCAAAATCCCGATAATCAATTTGTTGGTTCGACGGTAGAGGATGACATTGCTTTCGGACTTGAAAACAAGAACGTGAAACCCGCGGATATCCGCCTTGCGGTTGAGAAATTCGCAAAGGAAGTTGGAATGAGCGATTTTCTTGCTCATGAGCCCGAAAAACTCTCAGGTGGCCAAAAGCAGAGAGTGGCTATCGCGGGCGTTTTGGCGATGGGCCCCGATTTAGTTATCTTTGATGAAGCAACCGCGATGCTCGATCCAAAAGGGAAAAAAGAAGTAGGGGAGGTCGTTCGGAAACTGAGAAAAGAAAGCCCTGAACTTACCGTTCTTTCTATTACTCATGATGTTGAGGAGGCCTACTCATCCGACCATGTTTTGGTTCTTTCCGAAGGAAAAATAGTTGCCGATGGGTCACCAAAGGACGTTTTTAGCCAAAAGGAAATCCTTCAAAAAGCTCGTTTAAGGCAGTCTTTTCTGCTTGAGGCTAAAGAAGCTTTTGGCAAAGCTGGAATCAACGTCCCTGATTCAATTGATTCCCTTGAGTCTTTGGGGGCATTCCTATGGTGACCTTTCAAAACGTTTTTTACGTTTATAATAAGAAATCGCCTCTTGAGCACGAAGCGCTTCATGATGTAAGCCTCCAAATTAAAGAAGGCTCTTTCACCGCCTTGGTGGGAAGAACGGGTTCTGGCAAGTCAACTTTGGTTCAGCACATCAACGCCCTTTTTCAACCAACCTCAGGCTCCGTCCTTGTGAATGGATACGAGAACAAAGCCGGGGTCAAACATAAAGGGAAAGAAATCATTGAGTTAAGGAAAAACGTTGGGCTTGTTTTCCAGTTTCCAGAAAACCAGCTTTTTGAAGAAACCGTAGAAAAAGATGTGGCTTTTGCGCCGAAAAACTTTGGAATTGCGGAGAAAACCGCTTTAGAACAAGCTCATGATGCCTTGTCTATGGTGGGACTTGGACCTGAGTTTTATGGGAGATCTCCTTTTGATCTGTCAGGCGGAGAGAAAAGACGCGTTGCTATCGCCGGCGTGTTGGCATTTAAGCCTTCTATTCTCGTTGTCGACGAGCCCACCGCCGGTTTAGATCCTTTAGGCGCGGAAGAGATGATGAATCTATTCAAAAAGGTCCACGAAAGCGGAACGACGATTATTCTCGTCACTCACGACATGAGCCTCGTTTTCTCTTGCTGTGACAACGTTATTGTAATGGATGAGGGAAAAGTGGCTGAGATTACTACCCCCAGTGAACTCTTTTCGAAAGACTTGAATAAGTACTCTTTAGAAGTTCCTCCGTTCTTCCACCTTCTCCGCCTTTTAAATGAGAGGGGCGCTGCTATTAATCCTTCTGAGGTTCATACGCTTGATGAGCTAGCGCCATTGCTTGCCAAAAAGAGGGGGCTAGATGCAAAATGAAGAGCTTTACTCTAGGCAAATATGTCCCATATGATTCATGGCTTCATCGCTTGGACCCTAGACTCAAGATTCTTTTAACGATTCTATGCATGATTTTGGTGTTTTTGCCTCTACCTACTTGGTCCATGACGTTTTCGATGGGTGGGCTGCTTTTCTTGATTGCCTTGATTCTGCTTTTTGTCACTCATACAAGCCTTGCTTCCATGTTCTCTTCTCTAAAATCCATGTGGTTCATGGTTGCCTTCTTGCTCATCGTTTATATTCTCGTTCCCCAAAACATCACCCCAACGCTTGGCGTGGCGTGGAATTTAAATGGCTGGGTCGTTTATTGGGATTCCTTTGCTCAGGCCGGGAAAATAATTCTTCGTTTGTTGCTGATGCTTGAGCTAACGATGATCTTGACGGCTTCCACGAAGCCGCTTGATCTAACTTTCGCGCTTGAATGGTATATGACCCCCTTGAAAGTTGTTCATTTCCCGGCGGCTGAAATTGCCATGATTATCTCGATTGCCTTGCGCTTTATTCCCACTCTTTTAGAAGATACTATGCGCGTTATGCGCGCCCAGGAAAGTCGCGGCGTGGATTTCTCGCATGGGAAAATTTGGAAAAGGGTTAGAAATCTCACCTCTTTGATTGTGCCTTTGTTTGCTTCCTCTTTTATGCGTAGCGAGGAACTTGCCTACGCTATGGAAGCAAGGGGCTATGACCCAAGAGCGAAACGTTCCAGGTATCGCAAAAGCAAGTGGCGTTGGGCAGACACGATTTGCCTGATTCTTGGGTTGTCTTTTGCTGCCGGCTTCATCTATGTCGTTGCCGCTAAAGTAGATTTCTTCGCTTTAATGGGAGTGACGGCTTTATGAGATATTTGGGGTATCTTAAGTATCGCGGGACTTCTTTTTACGGCTTTGAAAGGCAAAAGGAACATCGCTCAATTCAAGGTACTGTTGAAATGGTTTTAAGCCAGATTTGCGGGGAAAACATACTGATTCATGGGGCAGGTAGAACAGATGCTGGAGTCCATGCGCTTGCTCAATCGTTCAGCTTTGATACAAAGTCAAACCTTTCCACAGGGCAAATCGTCTACGCGGCGAATCGCCTTTTGCCCGCGGACATTCTTTTGTCTTCGCTTCAGGAAGTTGGTCCTTCTTTCGATGCGCGCCATTCCTTAAATGGGAAGACGTACGAGTATAGGTTTTCCTATGGGCAAAAGGATCCTTTCCAAGTCGGTTTGCTCACCCAACTTCAAAGGCAAGACTTCGATGTGGCTGCTTTCAAAAAATGCCTATCCTGCTTTGTGGGAACCCACGATTTCTCCAATCTAACAACGAAAAAGGAAGACAAAGAAAGCTTCATTCGGACAATCGACGCAATTCTTGTTGACCTAGATGAAGCGAAAAAGGCTGGCAAGGTAACCTTTAAGGGGCTTCATTTTATGACCTATCAGATTCGTCTTATGATGGGTTTGGCCTTCCGCTGCGCCTACCATCAAAAAAGCCCTGATGATGTTCCTGCCCTGATGAGCAGAAAGCCCAGAAAAATTCTCTCCTATAAAGCTCCGGCTGATGGCCTATATCTTGTTGAGGTTAAATATGAAAACTTTGATTGACGGCAATTATCATTCTCATACTTCTAGATGCGGGCACGCCTTTGGCGCCGACGAAGAATATGTCTTGGCCGCTAACGAAGCCGGATTTCATGTTCTTGGTTTTTCCGACCACGTGATGCTTCCTAGGGCCAATCAACCTAGAATGAGGGGGGACATCTCTTTGCTCTCGGATTACGTTTTCTCGGTAAATTCTCTTAAAAGAAAATACAAAGGGAAAGTCGATATCTTTCTTGGCTTTGAATGTGAGTGGTATCACGGCGAATATTCCGATTATTACCGTGATCTTCTTGCAAATCGCGGCTTCGACTATCTCATTTTGGGCCAGCATTGTTTTCGGATGGATGGTAAATTTTTCTATTACAGCAGCGTCTTAGACGAAAAACGGGGCCTCGAACTTTATGTTAGAGATGTGATTGCCGGCATCAACAGCGGATTCTTCGCTTACGTTGCTCATCCAGATCATTTTCTTCTTTGGTATGGCAAATGGGATGAGGCCGCCGAAAAGGCTGCATTGGATATTTGCAAAGCCGCGAAAGACAAAGGCGTTCCTTTAGAAATCAATATGGGCCCCTCGCGTTGGAAAACAAAAACCTCTTTGGACGATCTATCTCTCGTTTGTTATCCCTATCGAAAATTTTTTGAGATTGCCAAGCAAGTGGGCAACGACGTTGTGATTGGCGTTGATGCCCATGCGCCCTCTGATTACGCCACCTCGGACTATCAATGGGCTTATGACTTCGCGACTAGGCTAGGCTTTCAGCCTTTAATAAGAGTCAAATTCCCTTCTATCAAGTGATATTTGGGGTTTTTCGGAGATTTTGCGAGTGGTATATTTAACGCGCTCAATACAGGAGTCATTTTATGGGAAGACACTTTGAAGTACGCGCAGCCGCCATGGCTGCCACCGCCAAAGCGAAGTCCGCCGCTTATATGCGGGCTAGCAAAGAGATTTATGCCGCCGCCAAATCTGGCGACCCCAACCCCGAGTCCAACCTTGCTTTACGTTCTGCGATCGCCAAATATCGCCGCGACGTTCCCAAAGACGTCATCGAGCGTGCCATCGAGCGCGCCAAAGGCAGCGACGCCACGGCTTATATTCAAGGCCGCTATGAATTCATGGGACCGGGCGGAAGCAACATCATCGTTGATACTCTTACCGACAACGTGAATCGCGCGCTTGTCACCGTTCGTACCATTGTTACCCGCAAGGGTGGCAAAATGGCTTCCGTCGCTTATAACTTCGAGCTTCTTGGGGTCCTTAACTTCAAGGGCAAGACCGAAGAGGAAGTCGAGGAGAACCTTATCCTTAGCGACGTCGATGTCCGCAGCGTCTCCGTTGACGAAGACGGCGAAGTCGAAGCGTTGGTCGCCCCAAACGATTTGGAGAAAGCCCAAACCGCTCTTAAAGAAATCGGCGTTACGGATTATGACCGTGCCGAGACCACGATGTACCCCAATGAATGGGTAACCGTGGAGAACGATGATCTTAACAAGCTTAAGGTCATGATGGATGAGCTCAATGAAGCGGAAGACGTTCAGAACGTCTACACCAACGTTGAAAACCTCTAATTCCGGCATAAACGAAAAACGCCGCAAAAACGGCGTTTTCTTTTAGCAAAACTAAACTATTTTCAGTATTCAAATGGTTTCAAATTAACGACACAATCCTTGGGGAAGATATGCTCTTCGTTGTTGTCAAGATCGATAATCACATAGCGGTCGTTGCCCATTTTCATCTTTTTCATATAGGTGAGTTGGCGAAAACCATGTCTTGAGGACATGCGTTCCACGAGGGCGTGATTCTCTTCTGGTTTCATCGCGAAAATGATGTCAACGCAGGCTTGGTCGATAGCAAGGATGTCTAACGAAGCAAGAATGCCAACATTGGGAGTTACAACTTTCTCGGCCTCTACGCCAGCGCAGTCACAATCGACCGACATATTGCGCATGACGTTGATGTAGGCGATGTTTTTTCCAAAATGGGCCAAGGTGGCAGCGCTGCTCTCGGTTATGCGCTCCATGAATTCTTCTTGGGCGATGCTCCATTGATTGGGGTCGCCTGGCTTTGTGTGGATCATGGATTTGCCAATTTTCCCATCGGCGCATCCTATCCCTATATTTTTGTTGCTTCCTCCGAAGCCTCCCATCGTGTGACCTTTGAAATGGGTTAGAACCAACATGGAGTCGTAGTTCATGATATGAGAGCCCATAGACATCGTGGAAAACCACTTTCCCTCTGGCACGGGGAGGTTCACGGTGCCTTCTTCATCCATGATGTCGACGGGGCAGAAATCCCAGCCGTTTACCTTTATTGTTTCGCGATGCTTCTCCGTGGTATCACGGTCGCCTTCGTAATAAGTGTTCGTTTCGACGATCGTCGGGTTGGTTATTTCGGCATCGAAGAATTCTTTTACCCATTCATGAGGAATGATATTCGGACCGTGCTTTTCCCCGGTATGGAGTTTGACGGCAATTTTGCCATCAAGGACGCATCGAATCTTCTCATAGACTTTCTTAAGACCGTTGCCAGAAAGGTCACGCGTGAAATAAACGATTGATTCGCTTCCTTTCCTTTCTTCATAAGGAACGTTGATATTGCCTGGCGTTAGAATTTCATCCATTGATATTCACCTCGGGAGTATTCTAGTTGTCTTTTCCTTTAGGATAAAGACGCATTCCTAAGGTCAGAACCTTTTTTACATCTTCTTTGGCGGCACCGCTGAAATCTAAAAGCCTGACCCTTCTCCCTAAGCGAATCTCGATTTCGTTTTCCAAAGCCGCCTGGTCAAAACTTGATAAGGAAAAGTCGCCGAAAAGAGTGATGTTTTCTTCGCATATTAGATAAAGGAAGGACGAACCAACGGAGCGGAAATAGGGGATCACGATTTTTTCGATTTCCCTTCGTGAGAGCGTTTTGCTCCTGGAAGACGAAAAAGAGTATTCCTCAAGGCGCGCCACGCAATAAAGGAGAGTGGAGGAACCCTTCTTTTTGTTTTTGCCTTCCTCAATGTTCTGATAACCTTTTCTAGAAAGCCCGCATAACTCGGCTGCTTGAATTTGGGTTAGTTTTTTGCTTTTCCTTAGCTGTTTCAGATTCATAGGACAATTCTACGCATCTATAGGATTAAAAATCTATAAAAAAAGCGTACTTCAGACAGGCAAAAAGCGTAGTTTTCTAAAGATAAAAACAAAATATTTATTCGATTCTAACGAGATATTTTCTTTTTATTCATTTTCCTAGTTGCTCACTATTCTTTGAACTAGGATAATAGCCCCGGCCCCGCAAGGAGCAAAAGTTACATTAGGAGAGAAAAGCAATGCAACGTCAAACCACGTTGGCCACGACCGCTTCTGCCAATGCTGCAAAGAATTGGTACATCGTCGATGCCACGGACATCCCTCTTGGCCGTTTAGCTTCCAAGATCGCTGTCATCCTGATGGGCAAGAACAAGCCCACCTACACCCCCAACATCGATACCGGTGATTATGTCATCGTTATCAACGCCTCCAAGGTCAAAATGACCGGCAAAAACGGTGGCGAGCACAAGAAAAACTATTACAACGTCTCCGAGTACAACGGTGGTCTCCGCACTCGTAGCGCTGGCGTCATGCTTCGTGAATTCCCCGTCGAACTCATTGAGCGCGCCGTCTGGGGCATGCTTCCGAAAGGACGCCTTGGCCGCCAGATTGCCAAGAAGCTCTTCGTTTACGAAGGTGCTGAACACAAACAGCAAGGTCAGCAGCCCAAAGTGCTTGACCTCAGCAAGTAAGGAGAAAAAACATGGCTGATAATAAATATTACGGAACTGGCCGTCGTAAAAGCTCTGTTGCCCGCGTCTATTTGAAAGCTGGCAAAGGCAGCATCATTGTTAACGGCAGAGACGTTAAGGAATATTTTCCCTTCTCGACCTTGATCCTCGACCTCAAGCAGCCCTTGGCTTTGCTTGGTGCTGAAGACAAATACGATGTCATCGCCTTCGCCAAAGGCGGCGGATTTACCGGTCAAGCCGAAGCGATCCGCTTGGGCCTTGCCCGTGCCCTTCTTGAAGCCGGCGAGGATCGCAAGACCCTTAAAGTTGCTGGCATGCTGACCCGCAACGCCCGCTGCAAAGAGCGTAAGAAATACGGTCTCAAAGCCGCTCGTCGCGCTCCGCAGTTCTCCAAACGTTAAACGTTTGCTCGCATTCCAAAGCCCGGGGAAACCTGGGCTTTTTGCGTGTCGATGATCTCAAAATGCCCGCCAACGTCGCTAGTTTTCGCTTTTTTAAAATGTGCTTGCTTAGCATCTTGAATAGGTCTATATTATTCAAGCGCGAAAGCGTGATTGGGCCTTTAGCTCAGCTGGTTAGAGCGTGCGCTTGATAAGCGCAAGGTCGATGGTTCAAACCCATTAAGGCCCACCAATCGACAATTGCCTCCCTAGAAGGGAGGTTTTTTCTTTCATTACTCCTTCGTCACTTTCATAATTACCCGTGATGGAAAAAGACATTCTCGCATTAGATTTAGGAAAAGGATCACTCGGAATGGCGATCTCCCATAGCGGTATGTTCATCACGCCTCTTAAGAATCTGCGATTTAAGATGGGCGAATACAAAGACGCGCTTAAGATGATGCAAGCAGAATTGGAAGGGGAAACGGTCCAGCACATTGCGATTGGCTGGCCCACCTTTCCCTCTGGCGATCCTTGCGAGATGACTCCGATCGTCGATGATTTCATCCATATGCTTGAGCCCTTATTTCCAGGTGTTCCTATCGTTAAAGTGGATGAGCGGAATTCCACAGTGGAGGCCGCGGCCATCCTCCATCAAAACGGGGAAAAGACCAAAAGGCAAAAGCACCACATAGATTCGACTGCCGCGGTCGTAATACTAAATCGCTATTTAAGGAGCATCGGCCAAGCCGATTAAAGAAGTATGGATTATTTACCAAAAGTTATTGCCTCATTGGCCAATTCCCATTCTCAGTTCCATGTTGTCGAAAATTTGGAGAGAGAATTAAAAGGGAAGGGTTTTGCGGAGTTAAAAGAAGGAGAGACTTGGAATTTAACTCCCTCTTCCTCTTACTATGTTAAGCGTAACGACTCCTCCATCATTGCGTTCCGCTTGCCTGAAAAATCAGAAACTCTGACCTTTCATATCAGTGCCACCCACAGCGATTCGCCTACCTTCAAAGTAAAACCAAACCCTATCACGGTTTCCGGTGATTTGATGATGCTCCAAACCGAACCATATGGCGGGGGTATCTATCGTTCTTGGATGGACAGGCCCCTTTCGATTGCTGGGCGAGTTTTATTTGCTGACGCCACCGGGATCCACACTAAACTTTTGGATATTGACGAGGATCTTTTGGATATTCCTTCGCTTTGCATCCATTTTGATCGATCCGTGAATAGCGAAGGGGCGCTTAATCCAGCCACGGATTTAATTCCCATCTTTGGGACAACTGAAGAGGACTTCGATTTCGACAGGTATATCTCAAAGAAGGCCGGTTTAGGCCCAGAGGAAACGCTAGTCTCTTATGACTTGTACCTTTACCTTCGCGAAGTTCCGAAGTTCGTGGGCTGCCACCATGAGTTCCTCTTGTCGCCTAGGGAAGACGACCTCTCCAGCGTATATTCTTCTTTCTATGGGTTCTTAGACGCCAAAAAAGCACCAACCTCCCCCATGTTTTGCTGCTTTGACAATGAAGAGGTGGGCTCGCTTACTAGGCAAGGAGCCCAATCTACCTTCTTGAAGGATGTGATTGCGAGAATCGCCACTTTCTGGGGGAACAGTAAAGAGGAAATCGCCTCGCGCTCTTTCATGCTTTCCATTGACAATGGCCACGCCATTCATCCTAACTATCGAAATAAGATGGGCGAAGGCGTAAAGGTAAATCTGAACGACGGGATTGTTTTGAAATATAACGCGAATCAGTCTTATACGACCGATGGGCTTTCCTCCTCTTTGGTTAAAGCCATCGCGGCGGGGGCCAAGCTAAAAGTTCAGGATTTCACAAACCGTTCCGATTTAAGGGGCGGAAGCACGCTTGGAAATCTTTCAAACGGAGAAATCTCATTCTTGTCCGCGGATATTGGCTTGCCTCAATTAGCCATGCACTCTAGCAATGAACTGCTTGGCGCTTTGGACGTTGAAGACATGGGCATCTTCTGCAGAGAGTACTTCTCCTCCAATTTCCTTGTGAACGGGTCGGACATCCTCTTCAAATAATAAAAAGACTGTTTTTGCGGGGATTTGGCGGGAAAATGAAACTTCGTTGGTTGAAAACAACATTCCGATGGGCTTTCTTGGCCGCCTATGTTGGCGCCTGCGCTTTAATTCTTGTCGAAAGCGCGATTGATGGAGATGGTTCCAGCAAACAATCAAACGCCATTGCTGCTAGAGTCGAAGATATTTTCAATAAGAATTACGATCATAGAGAAGTAAAGGAACTCAAGGATTTCAATGTCACCTTTGACAAAGATCCTTCCGAATATACCTTCCACACGGGAGATGTTCTTGGTTACTCTTGCTCCTTCTCTCCTTCAGACGCTAGCGACCCGACCTTAAAGTGGAAAATCACTAAAGGCGAGAACGCCATCTCTATCGATGAAGCAAACCAGCAAATAACGTTTCTAAGCTACGGCGACGTTAAGGTTAATGTCTCCAGCATCAAAAAGCCCGAGCTATCGAAAACCTTTGCTTTCGTGTCCGAAAAAATCCCAGTTGAAAGGATTGAAGTCGCAGAGGAAGAAATAAGCCTAATTGCAGGGGAGGCGAACGCTTATCAAATTCAAGCAAGCGTACTTCCCGAAAACGCGGATGAAAAAGGATTGAAGTTCGTTTCTAGCAATCCGGACGTCATTCAAGTCGATGAGAATGAAGGAAGCCTGAAAGCCCGTGAAGCGGGAGAGGCTGTCATTACGATCAGCAGCGTGGATAACCCCTCTTCCCACGCTTTTGTTCATGTGACGGCTTCTCCATCTGAAAATATAGAGCTTGAGCTTCGCGGCATAGCTTTAAGCAGCGAAGAAGTTGTTCTAAACGAGAATGTTCCAAGCGTTTTAGTCGCAGGCACTTACACCGATGTAGGAGCCTATTTCGATCCGGAAAAGCTTCATGTTTCCTTAGGCGAGTTCTCCAGTTTAGTAACCGTTTCGGACAAGAAAGCTACTTCGCCTGGAAAATTCTCCTTCCGCCTCTGTTTAAACGATTCCTCTTTGGCTGAAAAAGAAGGTTTTGCGGACTTATTCGGAAAGATAGAGGTAATTTATGAGGACCTCCCTAAGAATGAAATGTCGCTCTCTTTGGCGATCAAGCGTTTGAAAACAATAACCGCTGACGTGATTGACGTTTCAAAAATCCAAGAAGAGATCGCGTGCCATTATGTTTACCTAGCCAATATGGACGTTCATTATATTGAGCCCCTTACTATCTCCATCCCCTTCAAAGATGGCTTCCGCTTTGACGATTACAAACAGAATGGCCTTTTCGTAATTGCCGATTCACGTCTTAACGTTTCTTCAAATTCCTATTCCTCCTTCAAAGCCGTGCCCGAAAATGAAATTGATGGGCTTGCTGGCGACGTTATTTATGCCGTTGGGGAAACAAAGTTACTCACCTTCCATTATTCCTATTCGAAGATAGTGGATGATACTTGCACCAAACTCGACTTCGGGCTTAGCGAATTCTCGGAAACCGAACAGACGGAATTCTTGGTGGGTGAGGTTTATGACGATTCTGACCTCGCCGGGCTTTTTGAAACCTATGTTTCCTCCGATTCGAAGGATCCTGATGTTTCGAAGGCATTAAAAACCGCCTCTTTGTCTTTTTCTTCCTCTGACTCGAGCGTTTTGAATATTGAGGATTCCTCCGAGCTTTCTTCGATAACCCTCCTCAAAACGGGCGAGGTCGAACTGATTGTTTCCTTCTTTTCAAAAAGCAAAGAGTATTCTTTGAAGGGCGTTACTTCGCCAAATGATTATGCCTTGAAACTAGACGGCGAGGATTTCCTTGAAACCGATTTGACTCTCGGGAAAGGGGAAACGAAAACTCTATTCGCTGAAGGGATTGTTTCCACCTCTTTGAAGGAAGGGAAAATTTCGCGTTCCCTCGGTTGTTCCTTAAAGGGCAGTGTCCAAGAGCCCTACAAAGACTATCTCTCCGTCAAAAACGATGAAAACGGAGCCTGCTGCGCGGTAAAGGGCGTTAAGAAATCCGAGGATTCCATCCCTTTGGCGATCGATATTTTTTATGGGGGCGCTCCAGTGAAATCCTTAACCAAAAATGTCCTTGTAAACTACTCCCCCGTCACCTCGTTTGAATTAAGCATGACGCTTTCGAAAGCCCCTGATAAATACAACTCCCCTAACGATGACTGCTCCGTCGTTCCCTTAGGCACGATCCTTAAAGGCCAAGTGGCGGTTAATGAAGGGGCGACGAACAAACGGGCCGCTTATTCTTCTAGCCAAGAGAATGTCCTTAAGGTGAATCCTTCCACGGGTCTAATCGAAGCGATCGGTATTGGCACCGCGGAAATAAGAGCCGTTAGCCAAGACGACATGACTGTTTCTTCAACGAAGAAGATTCGGGTCATCGATAGCGTCAGCCCATTCGAGCTGGATCTAACTAAGATGTCCGTCCCATCTTCTTTGCTTGACGATGATGGCTCTTACCACATCACTTTGGATTATGGAAATCCTTGTCGTCTGCATTTGAATACAAAAGTTTCTTGCTCAACGACCGCTCTTGTCTGCTCTTATGTGGATGCTGCTCAAAACCATATAGTTCGCGTCGACAGCAGTGGTTCGGTCTCATCCTTAGGAGTTGGCGAAGAGACGGTAAATATCGGCTACAAAAATGAGCTTTCTTCCTATTTCGTAAAGGTCACTTTCGAAGTCCGGAGAAATCTTGGTTTCACCTTGGAACAGCTTGCCCTTGTCGTTAGGAAAACCATTGGGCATTTCTCTTTGTTTGCTGTCACCGCCTTGTTTAGCCTTGGTTTTATCTTCCTTACTTTCTCAAAGGCCTCTTATCAATACATCGCGCTAGGAGCCAGCTCCGTTGTTGGCTTTTTGGTGGCCATGGGCAGCGAATTTATCCAGCTTTTCACCGCGGGAAGATATGGCGCGTGGAGCGATGTTGGCATTGACACCGCTGGTTACATGGCTTCGATTCTTATCGCGGCCCTGACTCTTGGGATTGTCTTGCTGGTTCGTCATCTCCGCAAAAAGAAGAAAGCAGGCGAAACTCTGAGCAAAGAGGAAAACGCGAATTAGCCCTTCTCTCTTCTTGAAGAACAAGCGAGAAACGTCGATAATAGCAAAGCCTTCAAGGCAAGCGGGTGTTTGGCTCAGCGGGAGAGCGCTTCCTTCACACGGAAGAGGTCACTGGTTCGATCCCAGTAACACCCACCAATTCGATGTCTAGGCGCCCTTCGCGGGCGCTTTTTCAAACTTTCTCTTCTTAAAGGAACGTAGTAAAATCACCCCGTTGCCGCCTTGGCTCAATGGTAGAGCAACTGATTTGTAATCAGTAGGTTGCTGGTTCGATCCCGGCAGGCGGCACCAATTCGTCTTGGCTAGCGTCCCCTTCGCGGGCACTTTTTTTACTCTAACTTGTGGAAGCGCTTTCATTCATGTTTTCATTTGCCGGTCTGCCAAAACGGGCTATATTACGCGTCCCCTTGAATAGAAGGGGTTAATAAGCACGAAAGGAGGCAGTGGTTAGATGAAAGAGTTTTTGAAGAAAGCCTTCCCGCACAGACAACGCACGAGCGCCAAGAGGAAAGAAACCAGGGAAACGGGTTTCTTTGATTCACTAGCAGAGGGATATGAACTCAATATGCTGGGTTTTCTTACTTCCGGCGATCAGTTCTAACGCGGAAGGGGGGGCGCTTTGCCCCTCTTTTTCTTTGGAAGTTCGACATTCGAAAAACTAGTTTGTTAGGTGACAAAGTCGATGCAACATCCCGGGATAAGCTTTGATTTTTGCTGGG
>CAVKPZ010000050.1:0-14043 GCA_963658395.1 Lachnospiraceae bacterium
AGTTTCTTGGGAGTGGCTTCTGGGATTTTAGAGTAAAGAAGCTTTGTCTTCTCTGGCAAAGAATAGATATCTTCTTCCGAAGCCATCATTAGGGTTGGGATTTGAATCTCGCCCATGTGGAAGAGAGGGCCGTCTTTTTTGATGTCATAGCCATAAAGCCTCTTGATGCGACGACGGAAGTAAGCGACGCAGGTAAGAGGATTGATCTTCGCGTTTCTCCTTACCCTTAGCTTCAAGGTTTCGTAAAGGCTTACGTAAAGCCCGTCCGTGACTAAACCGACGATGGCAGAAGGCTTATTGGGGTCGGTGACGGCGTGGACGCAAGAACTAGAACCCACACAGATTCCATGAAGAATGACTTTTTCGATTCCTATCTTTGCAGTCAACCAGTGAACGAAAGCGAAGATATCGAGCCGTTCCATATATCCGCAGCCATGCTTTTCTCCGTCGCTTTTGCCATGGGCCCTTGTGTCTATTACCAAAACGTTGACCCCTGCTTTGCGGTAGCTTTCCGCGTAGAAAAGCGAATAGACCAGCGTTTCGGGGCGACCAGGCAAGATAATAACGGCCTCTTTGGCCCCAAAATCGTAATACTCGCCATAAAGATTCAAACCGTCCTCGGTCAAAACATGGGCTTCCGAGCAATGCTTTCTGTAGGAGGCTTGAAAATCTTTGGCTAGGCTCCACATTCTCAGCATTTCTTCATTCTTGCTGTCGCTTGGCGCGTTCCTGCTCCACTTCTCTTTGCTTTTTCTTGTGAAAAGAGAATCAAAAATCGGGATGGGCACGATGAAGAACATGCCGAACAAAGGCATCACGACAAGGACGAGCGCAAGCCCAAGAATCAAATAAAACCACCAAGGCATGGGGGTATTGTAAACTCTTCCTTTCCTTAAGCATAGAAGCAGACTTTCCCCATAGGGGAATGGTTTGCCTTCTTTCTTGTTTTGAGTTCTAGTAGAATGTTGCCCGTTAGAAGGAACTAAGAAAACATGAACCAAAAATTCGCTCTCGTGACTGATTTCGGTTGCGCGCTTACCAAAGATCTCCGCGATCGCTTTCTGATCGACGCCTATGTCAATGGGAACGTCACTTTCCCCGATGGTCACACCATCAAGTCCGACCTTGATTGGGAGACGATGACCCCCGATCAATACTTCAATTCGTTCAAGGACAAGAAATTTATCTTTAAGACCAGCTGCCCGAACATCGACGAGATCGAAGCAATGTTCCTTCCTTTTGCTAAAGAGGGGCGCGACATCTTGATGGTTACCATCTCCCATGGCTTAAGCGGCACTTACAATTTCGCCCTCAAAGCCGCGGAGAAAGTGATGGGCGAGTACCCTGGAATCAAAGTCCGCGTCGTGGATTCTCTCCGTTACAGCACCGCACAAGGCATGCTTCTTACCTACGCTTCTCGATTTAGAGAAGAAGGGCAAAGCTGCGATGAGGTCGCGGACTGGCTTGAAGAAAACAAACAATGCTTTCACCAGATCGGCATCATGGACGATCTCTTCTTCCTTGCTCGTACTGGGCGCCTTAACAAAGCAGCGGCCTTCATGGGGACGCTTGTCGGCGTTGAGCCGATGGCGGATTTCTCTTCGAACGGCCTTTGCTCGGTGATTGGCAAAGGAAAAGGCAAGAAAAAGAGCCTCGACGCCGCGGTTGCTTATTTGCAAAAACTCGCGATCAACCCCAAAGACCAAATACTTTTCTTGGCTCATTCGCTCCGCGACAAGGAAGCGGAGTATTTCAAGAAAGCCATTGAAGAAAGGGTCGGGCCGAAGGAGGTCATCGTTTCTTCGGTTGATATGGTTTGCGGCGCCAACATCGGCCCAGGCCTCGTCGCCGTGTTTTTCTTTGGGCAAAAGATCAGCGATGATCTCTCCAACGAAAAAGCCGTCCTCGCCGATTGCTTACAAGGAAAATAAGGAATGGCGAATCTTGAACCTGCGCTTTTTAAATCGATGATGGTCAACGGCTATCTCGATTTGAAAGGCCACCTCAACGAAGTGAATGACCTGAATGTTTTCCCTGTCCCAGATGGCGACACGGGCTCAAACATGGGCGGCACGATGAATGGGGGCATCCTCGCTCTTTCTAATTCCAAAAGCAATTCGGTCGGAGAACTGTCTTCCGAGATGGCAAAAGGAATGCTGCTGAGCGCTAGGGGGAACTCTGGCGTCATCCTTTCCCAATTCTTCGCCGGGTTTGCCAAAGGCTTGATGGGCATCGAAGAGCCAAGCGTCGAGCAATTCGCTAAGGCGATGCTCCGCGGTGTGCAAGAAGCTTATTCGATTGTCGTAAAACCCGTTGAAGGCACGATTCTCACGGTCATGAGAGAAGGCTGCGAGGAGGCTGGAAAGTACTTAAATAGCCACACCTCCTTCGCGGATTATTTCACCTCTCTCATTGCCGCCATGAGAACCAGCCTAAACAAAACACCGGATCTGCTTCCGATTCTTAAGGAAGCTGGCGTTATTGACTCTGGCGGCGCGGGGCTTGTGTACATCGTCGAAGGCATGGGTCAGGCAATCGGCGGGAAAATCATCGAAGACGTGTCTCTTGATTTGTCCTCCCCCACTCAGCAAAGCGTCGACCTTTCTGCGTTTACTCCCGACACCCCATTAGATTATGGTTACTGCACCGAATTCATTTTGCAGCTTAGCAACCTCAAAGGCGGCGTGGAGAAATTCAAACTCGAAGACCTCATCTCTTATTTCGACACCCTTGGCGATTCGCTTGTCGCTTTTGCTCAAGGCACTCTAGTCAAAGTTCATGTTCACACCAAATCGCCGGAAAAAGCGATTGCCTACGCCCGTCAATTCGGCGAGTTCCTGACTTTCAAAATGGAGAACATGACCTTGCAGCATAACGAGACCTTCATTGAAAAGTCCCGTCATCGTGGATTCGTTAGCAAGCCTTTGCAAACGAAGCAGAAATTAGGAATCGTCGCAGTGGCCCCTAGTGCTACCCTCGCCTCGCGATTTAAAGAATACGGGGTGGATCAAGTTATTGCGGGTGGCGATACGATGAACGTCTCCGCGCAAGCTTTCATGGATGCGATTCATAGGGCTAATGCGGAAGAAGTCATTGTGCTGCCGAATAACAAGAACGAGATCATGGTTGCCGAGCAGGCCTGCGCTGCAATTAGCGACACCAAAGCGATTGTCTGTGATACCAAAGATGTCGCGATTGGGATGGGCGTCGCTTCCGTGATGGATAAAGTAAATCTCTCATTGGAAGAGAACCTCGAGTATGCCAAGAACGAAATCGAAAACTGCGTTTCACTGAAGATTGGACAGACTTCGAAGGCCTTTATGCTAGATGGAAAAGAAGTCGCCCCCGGGGGATACTTAGCCTTCCTTGACGGCAAGCCCGTTTATTACAACGATAATTTCGAAGGGGCTTTTGCGGGTTTATTGGAAAAAATAGAAGGTTTTGATGAGAAATCCGTATTAACGATGTTCTTTGCGGATAGCATCAACGAGGATGCGCGTTCTTCCTGCGAGAGCATCGCCCAAGAGAAATCTGGCGGCTTCCTGGAGACTTATTCGCTTCCCGGGGGGCAGAAAATCTATCAGTTAATTGCGTTGCTGGAGTAGGAGTATGGAAGAGCAAGAAATCATCGAGGTTGAGGCGATTGATAAATCCGTCCGCGAAGTCCAACCGAATAGAAAACCCCAGAAAGCCAAATATCAATATGGCAGGCGGATTGAACGATTCAGCAAAATCGACTGGTTTTGCGTTCGCTTCTTCTTCCCTTTCTTCTTGATTGGGGTGCTTGGTTCTTGGGCTCTTTGGATTGGCTATTATCAGCGTCCAGAGAACGTCTTCTTCTTAATCTTTTTGATTTTGGCATTAGTCTTTTTGGGCTTTTCCGTTTTGATGTTCGCATCCCATTTCCTTTGGAAGGCCCTGATCAACTCATGGAAGAAAAAGGATCCGAATTACGAGGGGTAAATTATGGCTTCGATTCGCGTTGAGCATTTGTGCAAAATTTACAATCAGGGAAAAGAGAACCAAGTCATTGCCCTGAATGACGTCTCTTTTTCCGCGGAAGAGGGAGAGTTCATCGTTATCATAGGTCCTTCCGGCGCGGGAAAGAGCACTCTTTTGAACCTATTAGGCGGGATGGACGTCTCCACCTCAGGCTCCTATTGGATTGGCGACGAGGATGCTTCGAAATTCAATGCAAAGCAATTGCAATTGCTCCGTCGCGACAAAATCGGCTTTGTCTTTCAATTCTATAACCTCATGCCGAATTTAACGGCGTTAGAAAACGTCGCTTTAGCCGCTTCTGTCGTTGATAACGCGTTCGACCCCAAAACGACTTTGGAAGGCGTCGGCCTAGGCAAGCGCTTGGGCAATTTCCCCTCTGAACTTTCCGGGGGCGAGCAACAAAGGGTTGCTATAGCCCGCGCTCTGGTAAAAAACCCTGCCCTGCTTCTTTGCGATGAGCCCACCGGCGCGCTTGATTCCAAAACGGGCGCGAGCATCATCAAACTTCTTTCCGAGGTTTGCCTTTCTTATAAGAAAACCGTTTTGATGGTTACCCATAATGCGAAAATCGCTTCCATCGCGAAGCGCGTTCTGAAAATCGCGGATGGTCGAATCGTCGAGGATATCCATAACGATCATCCTTTGGCCCCTGAGGAAGTTAGCTGGTAAATGGGAAAAAAGAGCCGTTATTTGCATTGGTTTAGGAAGAATGTCTTCTCTTCCATCCTCTTGCGCCTTTTCCATAAGGCTAAGTCTGTCGAAAAATGGAAAGGCCATAAGGGACCTAGCCTTGAAGAGACGAATGAGGCGCTTTGCAAGGCCATTGATTCTAGAGCCCCTTTCGCCGCGATCCGGTTCGGCGCGGTTGAGCTTTCTTGTCTAAACAATCATGAGAAGATTGAACTCGGCCTAAAAAAGCATTACAAGGGATCCGTCGTCTATTCCATGAAGAACAACGCGGGTTTTTTCCCAACGGATGAAGCCTCTTTGAAAGAGTATGGGGACAAGCTTCTCCCCTTATTAAAGGAAACGACCTTCTTAGGAATCTCTGGCGTTCACATGGAAGAGTATTTTCAAGAGTTCTATTGCCCAGAGAGCCAAATCCTTCTTTATGAAGGGTTTGAGCCGCTTCGCGGGGATTGGTCCACCCATCTAAAAGGCAAGAAGGTGCTTGTGATTTCGCCTTTCGCCGATCAGATTGAAGAGCAATACGGAAAAAGGGAAAAGCTTTTCCCCGAAGGGAGCGGCATCCTTCCTGGTTTTACCTTGCTTACGATCGAGTCTCCTTTGACCTGCGCAGACGGGGTCGTGGAAGGGTCGAATTTTTTCAATGAACTAGAAAAGATGAAAAAAGCCATGGCGGAATGTGACTTTGACGTCGCACTCATTGGCGCAGGAGCTTATGGGACCTTCCTTGCTTTGGAGGCAAAACGCTTAGGGAAGCAAGGCATCCAAACAGGCGGCGCCACAATGACCCTCTTTGGAATGATCGGCAAACGATGGGACAAACGCAACCATGTGGCGAGATATGTTAATCCTTCGTGGATTAGACCCTCTCGAAAACCTGATGGATATGAGAAAATAGAAGGAGGAGCGTATTGGTGATGGAAGAAAACGATATTTCAAAGAACGCCGAAGAGATGGATTTCTTATCTCGTTACGACACGGTTTTGTCATTTCTCTCGCTTGAGGTGCTTTGTCTAGGGACTTTTGCTTTGGGGGGCGCGTTAGGCCTTACGATTTTTCGTATCCTGAGCCTCTTCTTGTCCTTCATCACAACCGGTTTCTTGTTTAACAATTTTCGCGCGAAGGAAAAGAAGCGTTACTGGATTTGCCTGATTCCCTTCCTTTGCCTTGCTTTGCTTCTTGGGCTCTCGCGCTTCTTCATGACAAGCGGAACGTCCTTGTTTGGCTGCGCGATCAACGGTCTCGTCGTCAGCGTGGGCCTCGTTGGCTTTTTCTTCCTCGGGCAAGGAGTCAAATCGATCCCTGTCCTGAAGAAAGACATCATTTTGCTTTGCTTAGGCGGCACGCTTGCTTTGATGGTTTTGATCCCTGGTTTCTACTCCCTGATCCGTTATGGTTTCTTCTACGCCCAAAAATACAAAGGAATGGTTTATTACTACGACGGGGTAGTGTTCAAAATCGCGAACGAAACCAAGGCTTTAAGCGGATTCTCTTTCCTAGAAGTGAGCCTCTCCTATGGGAAATTTGCCTCCTTCTTGCTTAGTCTCGCCGCGATTCCTTGTATGTTCATCTCCCCCAAACAGGAGACGAAGAGATTCCTTTGTTTCCTTGGCTTTGGCTTATTTGGCTTATTGGATTTGATTATTGTGCCTTTCTGGCTTGCTTTGATTCTTGTGGCGTTTGTCTATTTGCTTGCTTTTGTTTACCGCCTCGTTTGGGGGAAGGTGCAAAAGAACAATAGCCAAGAGAAAGCAGACAAAGTCTTGAAGATTTGCTTCTTCGTTTTGATTGGGCTTGTGGCGGCTTGTTTGCTTGTCTTGACCATCGACGCCTTGACGAATTCCATCATTTCCAAATTGCCTATCAAAGCCGTGCAGGCAAGCAGAGAAAGCGGCCTCCTCTCTCGTATTGCTAACGCGATTCGCAGCGTCTTCCTAGAAGAAGGCGATTCGGTTAAAAGACTCAATTTGCTGGGAATGCTTTTCGGGGTTAGTTCTTCTTATGCAAGCGATAAGATGCTCACGAGGGTTTTCGAGTTTAGTTTGCTTTGGGAAAACGGCCTGGTTGCCTTTGCCTTGTTCCTTTTCTGCGTTTTCTTCATGATCAAGGAATCACATCGTTTCCTTGTTCAAGAAAACGAAAGGATGGACTATAAAGCCGCCGTCACGGTGCTGCTTCTTGGACTGTTCCTATATCTTTCCATCTTCAACGACGAACAGCCGTTCAGACATTTGGATACATTCTCATCTTGGAGCAGAAGCTCCTTCCCGATGCTAGCCTGTTTTGTTGCTGGCTTGATTTACACCCATAAGGAAAAGGAGGCCGCCCATGAATAAGAGAAATCTTTGCGCGTTACTTCTACTTTGCTGCTCTCTCGCTTCTTGCGCGGACACCTCTGAGTTATACGAAGGAAACGCTTATATCGCGACGAACTTTGTGGATAATCGCTACTCCGTGTGGCCGGATAAACTTAAAAACGCGGCTTCCAAAGAAACGAAACATCTCGTTAATGTCAAAGAAGACGGAAGCACGGACGGCTGCTATTTTGCTGGCAGCGATATTAAAGGATCAATTTGCTATGGCTATGAGCAATTAAAAGCCAGGCATCCAGAAGCCGTGACGGTGGATGGAACCAAAGACGGCACTCCTTTATACTGGACCATTCCTAGCGGAGGCAAAACCTTAAGCGACGGCACTTTCGTTCCTAGTGGCACCGACATCATGCCTAGCGGCGTTGGAGAATGGGCCAATCAGACCCCTTTGGTTGGCGTGCTGTATGGCCAAACGAAGAAGCTTAATCTGCTGAACTCTGCTTTCTCGCGCGGCTATTTGTCCAAACTTTATAACGGGCAGATCCAATGCGATGCTTGGTCGAGCTATTCTCTTGTTGAACTTGATAAATCGGGTTATGGGACCTTCTTCCCAGTGGAGCTTCATAGCGCCTCCTATTTCGCATTCTCTTGCCGCGGTGGCAGCGATACCCCATCGAAAGCTGGGTCTAGCACGGGGAGGCTCAGCCGTTTCGATATCAACGTTACTTTCTATAAATTGGAAAACGAGGGTTATACAGGTACTACTTTCGCGCTTGACAATGTGCCTTTGGAGACCAATATCTCCGCAGAACACACCTCTTTGGTCGGTTTTTACTTCGATGAGGTCGGCTATGATCCTAGTGGCGTCATCGGAATGTCCGTGACCTTTTCCCTAAAAGAAGACAAAGCTCTAATTGACGGCGTCGAGGTTTATCCGTCTGATGATTTCGATGACGATGCGACGTATCACACCGCGCTTATGATGCTTGAGGTTTTCTTCCCCGATTCCGAATGGAACTGAGGTTTATTTCTTTTTGAGATAAGGCGAGATATCCAGCCACTCTCCCATCTGGAAATCGCAGGAATCGTCATCTAGAATGAGGGTTCCTTTCGCCGGGGTGAAAGTCATCTCGCTGAAATAGATCTTGCCATCAATTTCATAAAGGTCGCAGCGCACGAATGGAAAGGGAGCGCAGAGATCTTCCGCCATCTTGACCATCATATCCCAGTCTTTGGGTTTTTCAGGGCACACGTCAGCCTTTTTCCAACCGTTGAACTGGCTTCCATCGAAAGGCTCCCAAGCGGTAGTGAGCTCTGTGTAACGGATGTCTTTCCCTCTGCCTGTCACGACGTATAAGTTTCTAGCTTTGCCGTTGTAGACATGAATTTTGTATTCGACAGGCAAGGAAGAGGGGTCTCCCATCCATTGCTCGACGATAATCTGGGGTTTGATGGGCGAATAATGGCGTTCCATGGTCTTTTCGCCGTAGTCCATGGATAACCAATGATCGAATTTCTTTTTCGCTTCTTTTAGGTCAAGTTTCGATTTGTCTTTCACCAAGATGTTCCAGCCAGAAGCATGAGAGCATTTCATCACGAAACGATTGGGCAGGGAAGCGAAAGGAATATCGGAAAAGCGATCAAAAACCCCGTAAATCGGGATTAAATTATTCCCGTACCCTTTTTCTTTTACGTAATCTCTAACGCCAACCCGACCCGCGCAACGGCTGACTTCCTTCCACTTTGGGTAGACATAAAGCCTTAAATACTGAAGCTTCTCCGTGTAACGGATAGGCGGATTCAAATGAAGCTTGTGATGGGTGATATAGCGGTACTGAAGCTTGACGTATAATGTCGGAGAGATGAATTTCACAAACGGACGTGCAAGAGAACCCAAAGCGCGTTTGAGTTTGTTCTCTTTTAAATTGGGGTTGCTCATTCTTTGACCTCCTTCTTTTTGAAAAAGGAATTAATGGTCTGCTCTTTTAATAAGAACAACGAGATAAGATAGATGAACGCGTCTAGGGCAACGGTAATGAGCAAAGAGAATAAAGAAGCTTGCCAGGCTTCCTCTAAGATGTTGCTTAGAACGTTAGACAGGAAGGGGCAAAGGAAATACGAGAGGGCTCCGATCACGATGCCCACTACCACGATTTTTAGGTTGTTTACATTAAACACCGCTTTTAAGGAATACTGTCTTGAGACATAGATGAGATAGGCACACAGCAAAAGATCGCTCACCCCGGTGGCTAAGGCCACCCCAATTGCGGGATGTTCCTTAAAGATAACCAAAGCGAAAAGAACGGATAAGCCTACGTTAAGGATGACTCCTGTCGTCATTGCGTAGAGATAGTATTTCTCTTTTTTCATTGGCAAGAGAATCTCGTTGTAGATGTTGTCCCCTAAGGAGTAGGTTAGCATCATCAAGGAGAGTATGATCAAGATCCAGTCAGCGTCCTGGTACATGTTGCTGCCCGATAAAACGTCCCCCGAACCAGAGATTAACGAGGTGATTGGCTTTGCCATCGTGGACATGGTGGCGATGGCGGGTATTGCGATGAAAAAAGTCAAAGCGAAGGACCCGTTGATTAATATTTGGTAAAAACGCTTGTTTTCCTTGCTGTAATAATAGGAGGCTCTAGGAAGGAAAACCGCATAAAGGGAAGTGACCAAAGTGATGACGATATCAATGCCTTTGACTCCGACGGAATAGGAGCCAACGCTAGCCTTGCTCGAATCGATTAGGCCAAGCAAGAATTGATCGGTCTGGTTATAAAGGGTGAGCGCGAATGAGATGAGAAACAGGACAAGAAGCGGGCGAATGAGGGGTTTGATGGGGCATAGTTTCGCTTTTCTTAGGGAGATGTAACGGGGCAACAAGAGGCAGTTTGTGAAGGATGTGAGCAAGGTGTAGCTAATGGCTATCAAGGTGTAGATGTAAACCTCTCCCATCAAGAAAGCCTGCGTGTCACTCCTTCGAATGAACATGAAGGTCAATAACGCTCCGATGGCAATGAAGGAAATCGAACGGACGGTAATGTAGAAATGCTTCTCTAATGCAATGTAAATCCATTCAAAACTGAAGGCCCCCGCAAGGAAATTAAGAGAAAGTAAGAAAATGAGCTCTTTGCTTTCAAGAAGCGATGGCACGCTGAAGACGAAAACGCACATGAGCCCAAAGGAGAAGAGAGTTGTGATTCCTTGGATAAGGAAGAAAGTCTTGGCTAAGGAGGCTAGTTTCTCCTTGTCGTCTTTCACCTTGGAACATTCGCGTATCGCGAGGTTCGGGATTGAGATTTTCGCTAGAACGAGAAAGTAATATACAAAGGCGTTCGCCCAGCTGTAGAGGCCAAAAACCTGATCTCCTAAGGCACGGGTGATATAGGGATAGGTCAAAAACGAAAGAACGGTCATCGTCAATGTGCGAATTAGGTTGATGATGACGTTCGAGCGCACGCTTAAGGAATTCTTTTCACTTTTCTTCGTTTCTTCGCTCATTGCGTGAATAATTATACACGCGCAAAAGAAATTCTCTCTTTTTGTGAGATAATGGACGGGATGAAGATTTTGGTCGTGACTCCTCATTATCACCCTGAAGGCTTTTCCATCACAGCCATGTGCGAAGAATGGGTAAAAGAAGGAAACGATGTTTTCGTTGTAACCGACAAGCCTAATTATGGTTTCGGGAGGGTCTTGCCAGAGTATCGCCATGTGAAAGACGAAACAATCAACGGGGTCAGAGTCCACCGCTGCAAAAGCTTCGCCCGCAAAGATTCGAGGGTCTCCATCATTAACAATTACCTTTCTTTTTATTTGACCGCGAAGCATTACCTTTCCCATCTGAAAGAAGACTTTGACGTCGTCTACTCTTTTTCTTTATCCCCAATCATGAGCATTTCTGGCGCGAACGTATATGCAAGAAAGCATCATGTCCGCCACGTCTTACACTGCCTTGATTTGTGGCCGGAATCCGTTGCCTCCACCGGGGCGATGAACAAGCAAAATCCCGGCTATCGAATCCTTTATCACTGGTCGAGAGAGATTTACAAAAAAGCGGATGAGATTTTGGTTTCCTCCCCTTCTTTCAAAGCTTACTTCGAAGGGGTTTTAAAACTTCCTGTAGACAATGTCTCTTTTGTTCCCCAGCCTCCTTATTTAGCGAAGCAAGATGGCGAAGATATTCAATATCCCTGCAAAAACGTCTTCCTTTACGCAGGAAACATCGGACGTTTGCAGCTTGTTGAACAATTATGCGAAGCCTTTTCGCTGCTCCCTAAAGAGGTTGAGACAACTCTTTACGTCATTGGGATGGGCGCAAGGCAAAAAGAAGTCAAACAGCTCATTGAAGAAAAACATTTGGAAGGACGCGTTGTTTATCTGGGCCCAAAATCTAGGAAAGAAACCGCAAGATACTACGCGCACGCCGATGCTGTCGTGGTGAGCCTTACCGACAAAGGCTTCGTTGGGAAAACGATTCCCAACAAGTTAAGCTCGTCCCTTTATTATGGGAAGCCCTTCTTCGGGGTAATTCAAGGCGACGGCAGAGCCTTGCTAGAAAAGACCGGCGGAAGCATTTTTTCCGAAGGCGAAGATCCCTCTTCCATCAAAGACGCTTTGCTTAAATTCTTAAGCCTCAGCGAAGAAGAAAAAGCCAAGATGGGGGAAGCGAATAAAAAATGCTTCGACGAGGAGTTTTCTTTTTCCTCGTGCATGAAGCAAATTAACAAGCACTTATAGAAGCAAGAAAATCGACTAAAGCTTTGCCTATCGCATAGGAGCCTAGGTCTTTTTTTATGCTGGATGGAGACATATTGGGTTTGACTTTATTAATGGTCCCGTCTCTTCCGATATGCTCTTTATAGAATTTCACCAGATTTGCCGTGGGGTCTTCTCCATTGTTTGGAAGAAGATTGATTGAATTCTCGTAGGCTTCAAAAATGGGCGTGGATGGCGTGGACAATATAGTTGATCCGGAGGCGAGGTATTCCAAAACTTTTGAAGGGACAGAGACCTCGTCTAGTTTTTTCGAATAGATTCGCGGGTTGATGAGCAAAGCGGCGTTCTTCAAATACGCGTAATGCTCCTGCTTGTTCAGCTGCTCCACGAAACGAACCCTCTTATTGAGCTTGCATTTCTCTTTGAGAATGGCCTCATAAGGCCCGTGGCCCGCGATCACCAAATCGATGTTCGGGCGAGCGATTAAGTAGCTGTCGATAAGAGCTTTGGTCCCATCCTTCACAAACAAGGCCCCGCCATAGTAAACGTAGGGGACTCCTAAGGGGGAGGGGCAAGAGGGGATGTCCTCGACGATGCCCATCTTCACGAGGGAAGGGGCTTTGTTTTTGTCAAACAAAGATACAAGGCCTTTCGTCAACGCGAAGTAGCCGTCCGCGCTAGAAGAGAGGGAAAGGCAAGCTTTTTGGTACGGTTTCTTTGTCCCTGAGATGTTGCGAGGGTCATCCGTCAAGATGGCGATGCGTTTCGCGCCAAACTGCTTGCTCAACGCTTTTGCTGCTTTCGCGAGCGTCAGGTTTAAGGAATCGTACAGGACGAAATCGTTCTTTCCTATATCTGGGAAGTCTTCCTTTATCTTCCTGGCGATATTTTTAGGGAGTGATAGGAAACGCCGGATTTTATTTCCCCTTCCATCCAAATAATGAACACGCAAAGGACCATAAGGATCGAAGGTCTTTGGCTTTAGCCACCCTTCTTGGTTTGGTATGAGTGAATAGGCTTCTGTTTGGACGGAAGTAGCTAAAGCATGAATGAGTTTGTTGTGAAAATTTTGGCCGGCTGGATTTGGCTTGTGAACGGCTTTGGCATTCAAAAGGGCAAAGTCGCTCTCTTCAATTGCGTTGCTTAGATAGAAGATTCTCATGATGTGGCTCGCTTTTTATTTGAAAAGTAATCAACGAAGAACTGAACGGATTTTTCCATCGTGTTGTTTCTAGCGACTTCTAAAGCCTTCTTCTCCATGGTTTCGTTTGGAAAACCCTGCAAAACCTTTACAATTTGCTCCTCATCATCCAAATTAATGAGATATCCGTTTTCCTTGTCTTGGATTAGATGCATCGCGGCATTCACGTTTTTGGAGGAAACCACCGGCAAGGCTTGGCTCAAGGCCTCGTTGATCACGTGGCCATAGATGTCTTCCTTCGAAAGGAAAACGAAGCAATCTCCCGCTTTGAAATATTCAAGAATCTCATCGTGGGGCTTGAAGGGCAATAAGAAAACGTTTTTGAGCCCTAAGGAACGGATGAGGGATTCGTAGTCTTCTTTCTGCTCGCCGTCCCCCAAAATATAAAGGCTGTCTGAGGGTTTCATGAGCCTCCAAAGGCGAATCAGGGTCTTGTAATTCTTTCTTTCGATGAACTGTCCTACGGAGAAATAGACTCTTTCCCCGATTAGGCCAAGTTTTTCTCTTATTTTCTTTTTCTCTTCTTTGCTAATGGGCGCGCTGACTAGCTCGTTTTCGAAGACGGTCGAGTACGGGTAATAGGCGATCTTGTCTTCCTTTGCCCCATAATAGATTAAATAAGACGCGCTATTTTCGTCCGGGCTGAAATAGAGGCTGGCGTCCTTAATGAAATGGGTTTTGATGGCGCGCCTTAGCGCGCTTTCCTTTGGATTCGCAATCCCTCCATTGATCCAAAAAACGTAAGGAATTTTATGACGCCTGCAATAAGCGATGGTTCTTTGCTCCGTGAGGGTTCTCCAACCATTGATTATAATGATGTCGTATTTGTTTTTCTTTAAGGCCTTGATAGGGTCGCGTGTATAGTTGTCCCCTTCGCCCCAGGCTCTTGAGGCGCAGATGTGGCAGGAGAAGGCAAGGGGTTTTTCGGAATAGAAAAGACTGTTCCTGCTTTTCTCGCTCGCTCGCTCAAAATAAACGTCGAGTTCCACCTGCTTACCTAGCTCGTTGAAATAGTTGACTTTGTAAGGGGCGGGGTGATTGAAAAGCCAAAACACTTTCATATCCCTCTAATTATCGCACGGGAAGTTATAATCGTCTTATGATTTCGGATTGGAAAGCGTTCTT
>CAVKPZ010000051.1:0-13820 GCA_963658395.1 Lachnospiraceae bacterium
AAATGCGTCCTCCTTGCATTGAACTTGTTTTGTCCAATGTTTGGGGAACGCATCAAAATCGAGACGGGTTTTGTCTAGGCGACGGAGGGCGCCCAAAAGCAAAGTAGCGCAGGGGCAACCTGCCACATTTGATTATGCTTGTTTTCTTGGCCTCTTGATTCTAGAAGCGAAGCCGCTCTTGCTCGATAGGCATCGCATTGATTGCATTCGTCTCTCCTCTCATAGATTGGCTTTCTTTATCCGCACAAGGAGATAAGGCTATGTAAATGGCGGACCGTTAGGGCAAGGGGAAGCACTTTGTTTTGCCTAACTGAAAAAGCCCCGTTTGAGGCGGGGCTAAGAAGACTAGAATCGGAGACGATCAAGAGCTTTTCTTCCCAACCGAGAAGGAGACGGTCACCGAATAAGTATTGTCCGTCTTGATGTTCTTCGAGGTGCAGTTGGAGTCTTCGCCGTCGAAATAGACGTAGACATAGATATTCTTAACTGGGTTGTCAGTAGATGCAGCCGTCCAGCTCGCCGTTAAATCGGTGCTGGAGGATGTTTTGTTTGCCTCGAGCAGATCGGCCTTATTGTCCGTCCAAGCGACGGCCGAGTCGCTATCGCTGCTGGTTGCCGGAGTATAGATTGCCCCGACATTATCCGTTGTGTTCCAAAGGAGCACCCTAACGGAAGCAGCGATAGGATCGCTGGAGAGCGTCGGCGTGGTCGCCCACGAAACGGAGGCGGTCAGCCAATCGACTGAGGGCTGATTAGAAGACTCTGCCGGGCGGAGACGGAGATTGAACTCATTCAACAGGGTATAGCCGTTAGTAGTGTAGGTCGTGGAACTACCTTCTGTGGTGGTTTTTGTGGCTAAAGTATTTGCAGCAGTGCTAACATCGACGTATTTCTCGTTGTTTTTCGTCGCACTATTGTAGGAAGAGGCGGTAGCGGAAACCCAATTGGGCTGTGTGGTCTCGCTTCCGTCGCCTGCGTAAGATTTGAGGCCAGAATCATCGGTCGCGATCTCATTGGCTTTAGAAGCATCATAAGACTTTACGGGATGAGTTGGGGAAAGAATGGCCTGCGACCCGACGAGTGCAGCAGCAGTAGTCTGGGCATCCGTGTTGCTCCACGTCGCAGCACTGTTCTTGATTTGGAGGAAGACCTCGTTGCTCGTCGCTTTAATGACCATTCCGTTTGCAGTGACGTTTGTGTTCGTCGCGAACCACGCGAAGGAGCTCACCGCCCCCGTCGCGGCCAGGGCGGCGGTCGCCGCGCTCAGGCCCATTATCATAAGTTTCTTCGATTTCTTCATTGTTTAAAATTCCCTTCCGCGCCCACGCCTCTTCGTCTTTCGCGGGGTGCGCAATGAGGCGCTCCGATGGGATTCGCCCGATGCGCTCGGGCTTTCCCGCCTCCCGGCGGGGGCTAGGGGGTTATTGCCAGCAAACATCAAAGGAGAAGAGTAAAGGCCTGCGCGCTCAAGTCGCGCGCTTCCTTCCTTTCGCCTGTTCTCTATAAGGAAAGCAGGCGAAAGCCGGTTTTTGATGGGAGCAAAAAACCTTTAGAAATGGGGTTAAGAACCCGGAAATTCAAGAAGCCAAAGTTCTTGAATAAGGTGCTGATCGTCGTCTATAGGACGATTCTTTTCATTATGGGGCATGTTGCCCTTAATCCATTGGTAACCGGAGTCTCTAACACAGTAAAGGTCGGCGATGCCCTCAATGGAAGGCTTTTTTCGTTGGGACGACGCCTTTTCATTAGCCAAAAAAGCCATGATCCCTGCGTCAAATAACCTGCAGGCACCGAATTTTTCCTGTCGAAGCGAATTCCCTCAAGGCACAGCGAAGGAGACGTTCCTTTCCGTATGTCGTTGTCTGGATTCACGAAGTTCTGACCAGGTAACGTTTTTGATGCGAAACGGGTGCAATCAGCTAGAATGGGTTCAGCATGGACAAAACAAAGTATCTCTATTGGCTAGATCCCGATAACTCAAAGTTTGAAAGCGAAGTCCTTCATCGCGAAATGTATTGCCGTGTCGGCCATATCCTTCACATCATCCAATTGTGCGAATACAACCTTGCGAACATTCTTTCCCTTGAGGAATACGAGCAAAAGAAAGGGGAGGTTCTCTCTCCAAACGACGTAGAGGAACTGAAAATCGCTATCAACGGTAAATACGAGAAGCTTTCTTCTTGCACGTTCGGGAAATTAAAGAAAGAAGTCAGCGGTTCGCTCTATCTTTCGGACATGAATCTGGATGCCTTGAAAAAGATAGTGGACTACCGGAATTACATCGTTCATAGATGCTTCAAAGAAAAACTTGTGAACGGCGAACTTTCCTCCCTTGATGACGTCGATCGTTTCGTGAATGAGCTAAATGGTTTCGAAGAACAAGTGGCTAGTCTAAACGAATATCTTGTTAGCGTCTTCAAGCAGAACAAAACAAAGGAAATTTGGCTGCATTTCTTTCTCTGGCAATAATCATTAGCTCCTCGTGATATGGTCAATTCTACTAAAGGTAGAGTCTCCGTTTCCTTTAGAATTAGAGACAAGAGCTTAACTAGAAGACGAGTAGGTAGGCCCCCTACCCTTTGCTTGCTAGGATTAAGAAAATGGAGGAAACATCATGGGAACATTCAACTTCATGAAAAGGAAAGACAACCTCGGTGAGAGGATAAAGACCCTGCGAAAGGAAAAGGGAATGACTCAAATGGAGCTCGCTTCCAAGCTCCATCTAACTGACAAAGCTGTCAGCAAGTGGGAGTTAGGAGAGGGAAGCCCCGATATATCTTTGCTTCCTGAGCTCGCCTCGATCTTCAGCGTCAGTGTCGATTACCTGCTGACCGGCAAGAAAGAGGAGAAGCAAATCGTCTACATGTCAAGAATTGAAAGGGCCGCAAAAGAGGATGACCCTTCTCTTCTGGAAGGACTGGACTTCTCCTGCGGGCACGTGGCCACGGATGAGACCGGTCACAGCGCCCTCGATTACATCAAGCAACATGAAAGTCTCAAAACTTTAAATAAGGTCGTGGACATCTGCGCGAGCCGCCACGATTACGAGATCTTCCGACTCTCTAACATCCTTGATTTCGATTTGCTCGTCCTCTTGATAAGAATCGGGAGAGAGAACGAAACGGTGGGAATCAAGAGAATCGTCGCAATCTCCAATTTCGAATCGGAGGACCTTTGGAGGCAGGTGGGCGTTACGAAGGGCAAGATCTCCAAAGGATACATGAAGATATTTTCTTGCCTCATCGAGAATTTCGATTCTTTGACGGACGAGCAGAAGAAACTTTACTTCAATAATGGCGTCGGACCGTTCTTCAAGGATGAGGCTTGGACAAGCGCCTATCCCTATCTCATTGATATCGCTTACGGTGAGAAGAGACCAGTCTTCGACAAGCTGATAACACAGGTTAATGCGAATCATGACATGTGGGCGCAAGGAAAAGGAGAGAGAAGCATCGGCCCCTGCCAAATCGGCAGGGAATATCCTAGAGTCCGCCCATTGCAAGAAACGCTTGAAAGGGCCATCGCCGGGGAAGACACAGATAACGCCAGACTCCTCAATTCGTTCATGGAAAAACCAATTAAGGATTACGATTTGGAGAGGAAGCTTTATCTAAGCGACCCCAAGCGCTCGGAGCACGACAAGGCGGTTTATTCCTGCATGTATTATGGGGTCCTTTGCCTCGACGAGGCAAAGAAAATCGGCGATCCAAAGCTTGCAATCAAGCTCATTAACGAGAACCCCATCCACCCTTACGAGCTCTTCAAACCCTTATATGAGAAGAAGGATTACAAATCCATCTTTAGGCTGGCCGTGGATAACGACTGCAGGGAACTGGCTTTTGCCGCTTTGGAGAAAGACGATCCGAAGATTCTGAAAGGTATCCTTTATCCGAGCGGTAAACTGACTGAGATGCCCACGAACGGCGTCCGCGCGAGGCAAAATGGCATTTACCACGATCAGAACCGCTATAAGCGTGAGATCGACGAATCCCTGGTTGAGAGAAGGAAGGAAACTATTCAGGAGATCAAACTCGCGGATTCGAAGAGAAGGATGTCCGGGAACATCGACGCGGACTACCTTTGGGGGCAATTTGAGGAAGGCAATTACGAGGCTCTCGTATCCGCCCTGTGCAAGAAGCTGGAAGCCTACCTCAGATATACGAAACGCTACGAAGGAAAGTTTGACGATATCCTCGACAAATACATCGGAACCTTCAACACGACTGATGACGAGGATAACAATTACGACCCCGAGACCCCCAGGCTATTAGAAAGCCTAAGGGAGGCGAGGTATTCCCTCGTTGATGACGATAATTCCTACGAGCCGATGTCAAAAGGTGAGCTTGAGGATTTAATCAGGCACATTGAGAGGATGTGAGGAAAGTATGGATAAGCATCAAAAATTTCTGCTAAATGACTTCAACGTCGAGGTGCGCTCACTGACCTATCACAAGAAGGATCCTCACGCGAGGCCCTTAAGCCTCGCTACGACGATAGATAGCGGGCCTCTTCTAATAAAGCAAGACGAGGACTATAACTCAACGGAATACGAGATTCGCATCTACTGCGGGCTTGCCATCGCCAGCACAGCAGCAATGAAAGGCGGTCAGAAAATAGCCGACGGTGTCTTCGTCAATGATGACGAGATGAGAGGCTACCGCATTCCCGTCTCCTTCAAAAACAAGCCCGACTCGATCGTTTTCACCTTTTATGAGGGCTTCGCCGATCCTTTGACTTTCCCTCTCGCCTACGAGGAGGTGGCCGAAGACTCATTCGACGCGAAAACAGCGGAAGCGAAAAAAGAGGAGTTTGCCCAAAAACTAGATTTCCAGGCAAAAACAGGCGAATCCCTGGTCAACCTCTATTGGAACAATGTGAACGAAGAAGTCTCTAAATCCCATCTAGACCTATATGTCGAGATCAATCGGACGAAGCGTCTCATCGGAAAATACGATGAGGACAAAGGCGTCTGTTTCAAATCGATCACGGGGCTAGCTTATGGGTCCTATGCCTGCGCACTATCCCAATACGACGTTTCCGGCAACCTATTAACCAAGAAAGAGATTTCTTTTGTCATTAGGTCGAACGAATACGTTATCTGCAATTGAACACGAACCCATTTTGTATTCAATCTGAACGCTGACCTGTGCTGGCATTGTTTCTTTCCGCGTTTTGCGACTTCTTATCCTTCCTTGGCGCTTTGCTCCCCGCGACGAATCCATATAGGCGCTCGACGGTCTCGCGCGATTTAGGCATCGATAGCATCGTAAAAGAGCTTTCCTTCAAGATCCTCATGCCCAATCTCGTAAACGTCAAAAGCATCATGACAGTGCTCCCCCACCACGAGCATTACGACAAGACGAGACTGGTCAAGATCGCCAACGGGGACCTCGCTTATACCGAGGACGTTCTCACTCTCCCCCATTATATGGCGTTCCTCCTTTTCCCCTGGTCGCCGACTCTCCCTCTTGAATAAGGACAGGTTTTTGACCTTAACACCCCAAATTCAGGGAAACCCCCGGAAATGGGGTGTTAAGCTCTGCTGCCAGCATTTATGAGAATCGCAAAGGCTGCATTCGCCGATGGAAGCGCTGGGTTGAGTCTTGTCAAACACATAGGAAGCGAACCCCAAAATCAGTGCTTGCTTCCTCAGCCTCGCCTCACCGATACGGAAACGCCTTCAAGCCCAAGAGTTCTCGAGTCGCTAAAACGCATCCTAAAATAATTCCTTGCGAAAAGTCAAAAACAAACGAAATCCGGAAAAGTGTAGAATTCTACATTTTTCAGGAATCTAGCATTGCTTACAAAGACGCCATGCGAGATAATTGAATCCGGAAAAGTGTAGAATTCTACAAAAAAGGGGATTCATGATTCAAAGGGACCACTATCTAAAGAAGCTGATAGACGCTAGGGGCAACGGATTCCCGAAAGTCATCACGGGAATCAGGCGCTGCGGCAAATCCTATTTGCTAAGCGACATTTATAAGGGCTATCTCCTTGGGGATGGCGTTCAGGAAAAAGACATCCTCTTTTTGGATTTGGACCGCTTCGAGAACGCAAAGCTCCGCGACCCCATGCTTTTGGGGGACTTCGTCATGGACTGGGCGAAGGGAAAAGAAAGGGCCTACGTCATGCTGGATGAGATCCAACGCGTCTATACCATCGTGAACCCCAATCTCACGAAAGGAGAGCACGTCTTGGCGAAAAGGAACGACGAGGAAACGGTCTCCTTCGTCGACGTGGTCCTCTCGCTCGCGCGCCAGCCAAACATCGATCTCTACGTGACGGGTTCCAACTCGAAGATGCTCTCAAGCGATATCGTCACGGAATTCCGCGATAAGGCCACGAACATCCATATCGCCCCGCTTTCCTTCCGCGAGTTCTACGCCTATTGCCAAGGAGAGGAGAGCAAAGCCGTCTACGAATACCTCCGCTACGGGGGGATGCCTCTGGCGGTATTGAAAGGGAAGGGAGAGAAAGAGGAATATCTAAAGGGGCTCTTCTCCACCACGTATTTCCGCGACATCCTCGAGAGAAACAACATCGGCAAAGGCAGCGCGCTCGAGGATCTCTGCACCTTTCTCTCCTCTTCCGTCGGCCAGCTCATCAATCCGGACAAGATATCGCGCACCTATGAAAGCGTCACTAGACATCGCGTGGACAGCAAAACGGTAGGGAGGTACATCTCTTTCTTCCTCGACGCTTTCTTGCTGAGCGAAGCGGGACGCTTCGATCTGAAAGGGAGAAGGGAGATCGGGGCGCTAAAGAAGTATTACTTCACCGATCTCGGGCTGAGGAACGCCAGGCTCAACTTCGCTTTCAGCGATGAGGGGCAGCTATTGGAAAACCTGGTCTACAATGAGCTCCTCTACAACAACTACAGCGTCAGCGTCGGCGAATTCGATACCATTGAAAAAGACAAGCAAGGCCATTCGATCCGCAAAGGGAACGAGGTCGATTTCTACGCCAGACGAGACGAAAGGGAAATCTACGTTCAGGTCTGCAGCGATATCTCCTCCGAGGAAACAAGGAAACGCGAGATAAGGCCCTATTTCCTCCTGAACGACCAAGTCCAGAAAATCCTCGTCGTCAACCGCCCGTTCGACCGACGCAAAGACGAGAACGGCTTCACGATCATCGGGATGGCGGACTTCCTGCTGAGATTCATTCCCTGAGGCAGGGAGCTTCATTCCGTAAAACTGTAGAATTCTACAATTTTTCGGAATTGAACTCGTCGATTGACCAAGTCTCCGTTTTTTAAAGGCCGATGTTCCGGGAGTTTTCTTTCTTCGCCCCGAAGGTAAATTGCAAAGCCGACCAAATAAACGGTCTAGGGCTGGAGGTGCTTAGGATCGTACGAAGAAACCTCGGGATCAAGATGAACGTGATTGGCAAAATCGAAGGGGGATTTTGCAAGCCCTTCCATATTCCAAACGATTCGATGACCTTGCTTGTCTTCATCGAAGTCGCGAGAACGCACTCGCTGACACCTCATGTCTTTATGGATGAACGCAACATCATCACCCTTTGGTTCAGGACGCTTAGAGACGAAGAAGGACAAACCTTTTCTTCTTAAACGCCCCAAAACAGAGATTTTTAGGTCTGTTCTGGGGCGTTTTATTTAAATAGATCAGGAAGGGTTATCACATTTCTCACAATGTCGGAGTATTTGCTCCTTACCAAGCCGCTTGCGGATATGAGAGTGATTCTGACGGCGTTCTTTGTTTTTGTTTCAAGGCGAAACGTCTCCTGCTTATTCGCTAGATTTGCCTCGTATTCGCGATCAATCTGAAAGGGGGAGGAGGTGTACTTCATCTCACAAAGATTACTGACACCGTCTTTCCTTTCGATCACAAGATCGATCTGGGCGCCCGGGGAGTGTGCTTTGCTCCGATAGGAATACTCCGCGGTCTCGACGCCCGAGATGCCTAAAGCGCTTTTGATTTGAGGCACGTGGACCAGGCACAAAAGCTCGAAGGCGTTCCCTAGCCAAGAATAATAAGAAGGGGGTGGTCCCATAAGCTAACCAAGATGAGGCTTTCTTCTTCAGGAGGAAATCCGTGGCGAAGCGGCAGAAGGGATCGATGATCTGGTAGAAAGCCCCGTTACATTTCCCAGGACGGTTGAATTTGCGGATGAAATCACATTGTTCCAACTCTTCAAGCGTCTTCGTAAGGGATTTCCCTCCCGGAATTCCCGCCTGAGCCTGGAGCTCCTCGCGGGTGAGCCCGCTGGCTTTTCTAGAAAGGGCGGTGACAACTTGCCGATGGCTGCTTTTCAAGGAAAAAAGCGAGGCGAAAAGATTCTGATATTCGTAGCGGAGCGCGCCTTTTTCCTTGAAGCAAAGCCGTTCGATTCCTTGGTCCAAGTTCTCGCTTGGCCAAAGGAGATTCCAATAATATGGGACTCCGCCGAAGACCATATAGACTTGGGCGATGGTCTGTTTGGTGAAGTCCAGACCAAGCTCTTTCGCGAGTTCTTCGCACTCCTTCAGATGGAAAGGGGCGAGGGCGATCTGATTGGTGAGGCGGTTGTAAAAACCTCCGGTGTCTTTGGCGATGTTGTTGATGATCCACGAGGTGGCGCTTCCGCACACGATGAGGACGATGTCCCTTTGACTGGAGGCGTAGGCGTTCCAGAAATAGTCGAGGGCGGCTTTGAACTCGCCCCTGGGGGAATCCATCCAAGGGAGCTCGTCCAAAAAGACGATTTTCCTTTTGCTGGCTTCATCGTGGTAACAGGAAGGGGATTCCAAAAGGGAGCGGAGCTTCGAGAATGCTTCAAACCAATTAACGGGAATGGAAGGATCCTCACACCCATAGGCAATGAGGGCTTGGTTGAAAAGAAAGAGCTTTTCCTCTTTTTTCTTCGATTTTGCCCCCGTGGCATAGAACGAGAAGCAGTTATTGAAGAACTCCTTGATTAGAAAGGTTTTTCCAATGCGCCTTCTTCCATAGACGGCAACGAACTCAGGACGCCCTGAATCAACGCATTGTTGAAGAATGGATTTTTCGTAAGTTCTCCCGACTATAACGCTCATTTTGTCTCTTTTTCCATAGATGCCCCTTAATAAACGCCCCAAAATATTGGATTACGATTTGATTTTGGGGCGTTTTATATCTCTTATCCTCATAAGAAAGCCCTCTCGAATAAAGCGGAAGCAAACGATGAATGGCGAGCCAATAAGCAAAAAGCTTGTCTATGAAAGAGCGACGCTAACCCTTCTTGTTTTTTGGCCGCCAGTCCGCCATGAGATAACCCTGCCCGCTTAGATAAAGCGCAGAGCTAATACGATTTTCTTTCGAGAGGAGTAACTTTTCTGCGCAAACTCCTTTATCCCCGTTTCATGAATAAAGTTGAAAGGGATGGCTTTCAAAACCCCAATGCCCTCAAGCACACAGGCCTCATGTTAAGAGAATCGCGGGCTTGCCAAAATAGAAGACAATCCTAGCCCATTCCTGTTTTTGCCTAGATGATTCGTTTCATCAGATTTTTCCGCTCTTTTGATTTGAGGACACCTGAGATTTTGCCTGGATGATTGACCTTATCTTTAGCGGTTTTGCCTCTTTTTTTGCCAAAACCGCTAAAGATAAAGATGCGGATTTGCAGACAAGGGATGAGAAAGCCTCTTACAGCTAAGGGAATTTCAGAGTAAAGACGCCTTATTCATCCAGGGTCATTTGGATTATAAGGTTCCCAGTCTTTGCCCGTTTCCATGCCTCTTTGGTTGCTTAAAGAAGACGATCAGCCCGCATGATCAAAGAGATAGATAAGGCGCCCCTTCCTGGATTTGCCATTATCAGCGACGTAACGCAGAAGGAGCAGCTCGCTCACGTCTTTCTTCACCGAACTGAGTGGCTCGTTGATCTCTGAAGCGAGCTTCGGCACGCTGATTCCTTCAGGGTGCAAAACCAGGTATGAGAGGATTTTGCTTTTCCGCTTTGAGGATGAGCTGCTAGAGGCGGTTGGGGTGAAAAGCAAGGTCAGCTTCGTGAAACGCCCGTCTGATGTGGTTTCCAAGACGGGGTCAGGATATTTGTTTTTCCTCATCGTGGAAACGATGGCTGGGACGCCAAAGCCCGATCGCTCCGCGAGGTTGAGAGCGCGGAAGAAAGTCATGATCGCGGGGTTTCTGACGATGGACACCCCGCCTCGGAAAGCCTGTTCTTTGTCCACGAGCATGTCCCCGCTATTTCGAAAGCTGATCCGGTCCGGATAAGCCTCGACAAGCACCCCTCCGTCCATGAGCAGAGACATGTTGGTCAAGGCGTTGATCAGCGCCTCGGAGACGGCATCATAAAGGGAGTTGCCGTCGTCATTGGCGGCCTCTGCGTCCCTGCGAAAAGCGTTTGGGAGCCTGCTTTTCAGAGAACCCATGACCCTCGCATAGAAATCGAACATATTGCCGCTGAAGGAGAAGTCGTCGCTTGCGATCCTTTCCTCCCAGCGTTCCTTGCCGCTGGCGTATCTTTGGTAATCCAAGTGAAAAGCGGGGAAAAGGCGGGCGATGTCGGCGTATCGGCCGAAGAAGACGACTGCTCCGTTGGTAAGGGCGCGCCTGCTACTCTCCTCATAGGCGAGGGCGCCGATTCTTTCAAGCAACTGCTCATCGCCTAGTTCCAAGAGAGGACTGCTAGGACGGGCTTTGGCTAGAAGCGCTCGGAAGTCGCGCAAAGTGTCTTTGTCTAGGCGCTCGGCCCCTAAGCCAAGCGAGTTGATTTTGCCGTCCATGTGGGTCAGTTCCCTGTCTTCCAAAAAGGAAAGGATCTGATTCTTGCTCATTTTTTGATCGGCATCACCCAGGCGGATGTAGGACCGGTCCAAAACACCATTGATATAGACGGGTTTTTCATCAAGAGGCGCTTTTTTCACGTGGATTCTGATCACGTGGCCTTCGTCTGTCTTGATCAGCTCGATATCCTCATTGCTAATCAGATTGCAGCTGCACTTGCTTTTGTTCTGAACGGCTTTGATGAAGTTCGCGATTTGCTGCTTCGGATTGTCCACTCCGATGATTTTGTGAGGTGATGCATCGCTTATGCCCAAATAGATGTCCCCTCCATCCGTGTTCGCGAAAGCGGAGTAGGTTTCAAACAAGGAATCGGATAGGTTTCCCTTCGAAGCCTTGAACTCTAGATGCAACCCCTCTTCTTGCTTTAGTAGTTCGGAAATATCCATAACGTCACCTCCTTGTATCATCATTATAGCTTATTTCGCCAACTTTTTAATTATTTCGCTACCTTTTTGAATATATCGCCAACTTTTTAATTATTTCGCCAACTTTAATTTAACGTTATCCGTGCCGTCCGTTATGCTGGCTGCTGATAGGACGAGAGAGGCGCTGAGGTTCTACCGGCGTGGCAAACAGGGGATAAAAGAAGCCCGTCCATCACTTGGCTGGTTCCTTCTTTCGGCGAATAAGCAAAACCCCTAGAATGATGTGCGACCGATTCGCCGCATTCAGGTTTTCTTCAAGATTTTCCAATGTTTCCAAACTGCAAAGGCCCGTTGGGGGCTGTGCTTTTCTAACCCTAATTCCGTATTTACTAAACTTAGTATTTTTTGGGGTCCATTGTTCGAACTCGGGAAACACGTCTATAAGCCCTCTAGAAACCCATGCACGAGCGAAGGGCAAGAATCATTGTCAAACCCCGGTTCCTGTTTTTTCCCAAAATGGAATTTGCGGAAATCTTACTCCCCAAAATCAAAGATTATTCATTTTTGGGGAATGGGTTTTTAAACGTTCGGTCATTGCATTCCTTTCCGTTTGCTACAGGCAAAATGACCAGAGCGGGGAGCTGATCTTCCATCTCTGCTTGAAGGTTACTTTTCGAGCCGGGGGGATCTTTTCCCCTGCCCCGTTTCGGGCATAGGCAATCGAGGACGTTGCCAACGCTTCGGCTCTCTCTTCCCTTTTCATCCCTCTGGCTATCCTCTGGCAAAATTCGTTCTGGATGGTTTTGCTTTTCATGTTCTTATCCTCCCCCCATTTGATAAAGGAGAACCAGGCGTTTTTCCCAAATGAGTTTTGCAAATTCCCGCGGATCTTCTAACAAGCAGGCCTGAGATAGCGAGCAAATAGGCGCTTTTTCAAGAACATGGCCACGTGAAAATAATGGGTCAATCTCGATGCCGTGCAATAAATTAGCGCTGATGAAAGCCTAGCGCGGGGAACTGCCTAGCCATCATGTTTGGTAGGCGAATCGAGAGCCAGTCCTTTATTGCTTTCTGATGAAACGTCCCCGAAGCATGGAGGTTCGGATTGATTTTGGGACGCTTTTTTTGGCCGCGCAAGGGACGTAAAGGAAAGCCATTAAGTTCAATGCTTATGCTCTATATTGAATTCGTGAGCATAAAGAAAAACATATAGGGAGGCACTCTGTATTCCTTATTGTCGACAAAGAGTTGTTTGGGATGGACTATATATCCTTTATCAACATTCTTGCCGAACTTGGTTTTGAACAAATCGTAGGAAACAGTCGTGTAATTTTTCGAGGATTTAACTTCGATTGGATTGACCTTGAAATGGGTTTTTATGTCGTTTGAGATCAAGAAATCTATTTCTATATCATTTCTTTTTTTCTCAATGGAATACTGTGTATAGAAGTATAGTTTCCTACCTGTTGAGGCAATCATTTGAGCGAGGACGTTTTCATACAGCATTCCTTTGTTTAAGGAAAGTTTCCCGTTAAGGATGTCTTTATATAGATGATTCGTCTGCAATTCGCTTTCGCTGAAAGCATGGCTTACAAGCAAACCCGTGTCGCCCATATAACACTTAACTTTCGATTCGTTTTTATTTAAAGCAAATCCAACATGGGGGTCGTTACATTTATAGCAATTGTTGCATATCATGGAATCTTCAAGCCAAAAGAAGCTATCTGCGTAATTGTTGAATCGACCCGTCGTATTAATGGCTGATAAAACAACTTCCTTTTCGTGGGTTGATAAATACCCTGGTATGTTTTCAAAAAGCGCGCTCACTTTTAATTGATATTTCTTATTCGCCTTTGAAATATCATCTTTATACAAAGATAAAATTAATCTCTTTTCTCTATCGGCAGAATCAAAATCTCTATTGCTTTCAACATAGGCAACAACGCTTTGTGGCATTCCCCCAACAAGCATATATTCATAAAATAGCCGCATAGCCTTTTTGTGGTATTGATTTTCCAGAGGAGTAAGCGTTTTCGCGCAACTTTTAATATATTCAATTAATAAATCTTCCTTGAGAGCCCATAAAAATTCTTCAAAATCCAAAGGGTACATCTTAACTTTGTATTCTTCGGAAGGAATCACGATATCTTCAACGTTTTCCTTGATTGAGATCAAAGAGCCAGTTTCAATAAAATCAAACCTCGAGTCTTCTGCTAAATATTTAATCGCCTCCCTTGCTTTAGGAAACTTTTGAATCTCATCAAAGATTATCAAAGATTCATGAGCGTACAATTTGGTATTAAATTCCAATGAGATATTTTGGAAGAATACATCAAGGTTATTGAGGTTATCGTTGAAGTTGTCTTTTAGGTTTTTGCTAGCCTTTGCAAAATCAATAACAATGTACGATTTATAATTTTCCTCACCAAATTTTTTGGCTATTGTCGACTTGCCAATTCGTCTTGCGCCTTCGATAAGCAACGCTGATTTTGTTTTATTGTTTTTCCATTCAAGCAATTTATCGTAGATCTTGCGTTTTAATATCATATTTTCCCAGGCCTCCTATGTTATTTTAGCGTACATTACGCAATACGCAAAGTATTCTTTCCACGTGAAATGCATAATACGCAAAGTTTCTCTGCCTAGAAAGTGACATATTACGC
>CAVKPZ010000052.1:0-13779 GCA_963658395.1 Lachnospiraceae bacterium
AATTAGCCGAATCGGGTTCGCCGCTTAAAAACGGAAATCACTTTGGCAACTTACGGCCGAATTTTCAGACCCTTTTAAGCCTTTCCAGGGTGAACACGATGCCAACGCCCGCGCAGGCTTCAGCGAACGGCAATGCTATATAGGAAAGCAGCAAATCCCAAGAAAGCGTCACTCCACGGAAGAAAATGAGGCTATACGTGCCCGCGGTGAGAGCAAGTAAAGCCGCGAAGATAATCCCAAATATGCGAACGATGGTGAAGTTGGGAGAACCTTTTTGATAACGAACGACGAACACATATAAAGCGACGCCCACGCCCGCTTCCCCGGCCAAGAAAGACATATAAAGAGAGGAAAGAAACCAATTCAAGACCGAGCCAGAGGAAAGAGAAGTCAAGAAACTAACCTGATTGTAGAAAAAGGTTTCGATGTATTGGAAAGCCTTCATTGAAACGAAAAGCGCGATGCCTGTGTATGCGAAATCATCATTTCGAATGTTGCAGGTAAGAAGAATCAAATACACGATTGCATCAAGCGCGAAAAAGAGGATATCAAGCCAAGAAGCCGACCGGAAATATGTCCAAGAACAATTGATCTCCAAGAAGAGGTAATGTCCAAAGAAAAAGAAGCAAGCGAGAGACAGGAAGGTGATGGCGAAAATCTTGTTTTTACTCATACAGGCGTATGATAGTCGCGTTGCAGGAAAAGCAAAAAGGAAAAATCATGGTAAAACCTCTCTTCCATTTCGGATTAACCGACGACGCAAAGCTTATTCGGGAAGAAGTATTCGTAAAAGAACAGGGTTTTGCGGAGGAATTTGATGAAAAAGACGCTCAAGCCTGGCATCTTGTTCTTTATCTAGATAGTGTCGCCATCTCGACTGGAAGAATTGTCGAAGTGGACCCTGAGACATATCAAATCGGCCGCGTTGCCGTTAGGAAAAACTATCGTCACATGAAAGTGGGCACTTATACCGTGAAGTTCCTTTGCAACAAGGCATTGAGCCTTGGCGCGAGAAAGGCCATCCTTGCAGCTCAGGTAGACAAAATAAGCTTCTATCGTTCCATTGGGTTTAAGCCCTATCCCGATGGCGAGGTTTTTTGTGAGGAGGGCGTTCCCCACATTATGATGTACAAGATCTTGATTCGGGAGAAAGCCGGATACAAGCCATTCTATTAATGAACCATCCTTTGAACTTGTCTATAATTGTCCCGCCATGAAAAGCGTCACAAAAAAAGCCATTTCCGTCATTTTGTTAGCCGGGGCAATTCTAGGCGAAATCGCCGGCCTAACAATCGCTTTGGTAATTGAAGAAAAGCCCTATCTTTACTTCACAAATATCGGAAACGCTGTTTATTTGGTCATCGCCATCTTGACCCTCGTTGCTCAAATTAGCGCCATATCCAAGAAAAAGGAAATCTCTCGTTGGGGCTTCATCTTGCATTACGTAGGAACGGTCACCGAAGTTTTGATTTTCTTGATTGTTTGTCTATATCTGGTTTGGTTCAGCGGACCCATGATGCTCTATTTCGGAAGTTTTCCATTCCTTCATGTTCTTTGCCCAATCTTAGCCATCGCGAACCACTACTTCTTCCTAGGCAAATCCTCTTACAAATACGTTGATGGGTTTTGGGGATGCTTGGTGCCCGTTCTCTACGCTTGCGTCATTATTCCTTTGTGCGCCTGTAAAATCATCGAAGCTCCATATCCCTTTTTGAATTTCTCGAAAAATCAAGGGTGGCTCACTCTTCTTTACGCCATTGGAGCCCCTGTGGTCCTCTCGGCCATTTGCTACGTCTTGATCCGCTTCGCAAAAAAGACGCAAAGTCTTACCGAGAAAGATTAAAAACATCGCAAAACCAGGTTAAAAAAGGAGCCGAAGCTCCTTTTTTAATTCAATTTAGTATCTGTGCGGATATAGCTGCGGTCGCGGCTTTTCACGATGCCAATCGTGGTGTCGACATAAGGCATCAGGATCTTCGCGTTGTTGCTCGGCAAGCCGATGATAAGTTGAATGGAAAGGTCGTTGAAATAAGACATCGTCGCCGAGATACGGGAAGCATCCATCTTGTTGAACGCCTCATCGAGGATGACGATGCAGCCCGCCTCTTTGTCAAAGCTGCCTTCATGAACAATCTGGTCGAAGGAGGCGGCGATAATGACGTAGAAAGGGGTCTGCGTCTCACCGCCGGACTTGCCTCGTGAGATCTTTGAGAAGAAGGAGATTTCCCCTTCGCGATTTGTGATCTGAATATCGTAGTTCATAAACATGCGATAATCCGTGAACAAGCGCAAAAGTTTTTCTTGCTTCTCGTCCCCTGGCGTGGCAGTTAAACGGTTGAAGAGGTCCTTCATCAAAGCCGAATCATTGGAATCAAGGGAGTCGAGGAACAGATCCTTCGAGGAGATGTCGTCTTTCGAAGTGAAAATATCATAGTAAGGGCCAAAGGTCGGATCTTTGCTTCTTGCCACGACGAATTGATAAACTTCGCCGTCGTTGCCGAAAGGCTTATCCGCGAGAACTTTATTGAGCTTGCGGATATTGGCTTTCTCATCGAGGATGTGTTTGCGAATCTGGGCGATGTAATTTTCTTTGAAGGCGGTCGCGCAATCGGTCTGGGCGCGCTCCAAGTCTTTCTTGAACTGGCCCAATTCGCGCCCCACGACTTTGCTGTATTCATTTAGGAAGTCCGTGATGTTCTCCATGCCAGGGGCACTGTCAAAGCGGAATTCGTTGATGTAAGTGGCCATTGAGGAAATGATGGCACGCTCAAGCGAGGCGATTTGAGGGCCCAAGGAAGCAATCTGCCTAGAAATTTCATTGGGGCCGAGGGAAGAATTCTTCTTCGCGAATTCCTCTAACTTTTCCCTGACCTTTGGGTCATTTGCTTTTTCAGAGAGCTCCTCTTCGGCGATTTTTTGCTGGTCCTCGAGCTCTTTGATTTGCCTTTCGGCCAAATCGCATTCGGATTCGAGCTTAGTTTGCCTTGTTAATGAAGCGTCGCGCTCCGCCTCAAGCTCGGCCTTTTCTTTGGCAAAGTCTTCGGTGTTTCCATGCCCCCCTTCTTGTGAGGCACGTTCAAGCTCGGCCTTCTCTTTCGTTAGGTCGCTTTCTCTCTTGAGCAGGTCCGCGTATTGTCTCCAATAATTCGGAGAATCGAGCAATTGCTTTCTTCGCGATTCGGACGCTTTGTTTAGCTTTAGGCGGAGTTCTGCGACGTTTTGATTGAGTTCTGCGACGTTTTCGTTGGAGTCTTGCAGATTCTTCTGCAAAGTCGCAAGTTGAGTGGCATAAGCGCCTTTGCCAATATAAGGGGTTGCGTACACTTCGGGGCGAGTGGCGCGCGCGGCTTTATTCCGATATACCATTACCGTCTTTGTGATGGAGGAGTCGTAGAACTTGAGTTCTTGTTCCGACTCGACGCAAATGATGTCGCCGAGAACGTAATTGATATAACGCTGGGCGTCTGGGTCATCCGTAACAACTTTTGTCGCCAAGGAATTCGGCTTCGCCACTCGGTCATCGAGCTTAGCGACGTTAACCAAGCCAACGGAGTGTATATGATATTGGGCCTTGTTTCTTTCGTAGATTGAAAGTGCGTGGTCGTAATATTCTTCTTTCACGAATAAATCGAAACGACGCGTATTGAGATAGCCTTCCACCGCGTTTCGCCAGCTTTCCTCGCCTGGAGCGATGTCGATGAGCTCGCAAAAAGGATGAACTTCAATATCGTGCCCCGCTTCTTCCAGAAAAAGCTGATGGATGAGTTTCATCAGGATGGAGGTGTTGTAATCGTATTGGGGAAGGCCTCTGCGCAAGGCATCGTATTTACTTTGATACCCGCTTTGTTTCTGCTTCGCCTCATTCAGCTCGCTCCAGCGAAGCATCATGGCATCGTTAAGAGCCTGCCTGCGGCTTTCGAAAGCCTCATCGTAGGCGGAGAGAGCGGTTTGAAACCCTGAGAAATCTTCAGTCTTGATGAAAGAGGCGAAATTCGCTTTCAAAGACAAGGAACGAGCCAATTCGCCCTCTTCCAAAATCGCGCGGTTGAAGCGAGAAAGATTCGGCATCAAATTCTCGACGTTACGCTTGTTCTCATCCAAGGCTCTTTGATTTTCTTCAAGGTTTTTGTACCAATCTTGGCCAGAAAGGGCGAAAAGCTTATGCTGCACCTCATCGATTTTCACAACGAGCAGTTTTCGTTTGTCCGCCTCGTCCCCGATCAAGGCCGTATTCGTCTTGATCAAAGCCTTCAAAGACGCGATTTTCTTTTCGGATGAAACCTTGTTTTTCTGCACGGTCAACGCTTGATAAAGGGATTTTTGCAGCGTTTTATCCTCATAGTCGTTATTCATCGTTACGATGGACTCGAGCTGGGTTTTCTTTTTCTCGTCGATTTCGACGTCCTTCCTAATCTCCATATAAGAATGGATGGAGGCGCGGATGGAGGCGATGTCGACATTGTGCTCCGGGAGCAAGAAATCAAAGACAAAGTCATTGACCTCACGGATCGGCTTAAAGGCAATAGCCTTCGGAAGCAATTCGTAATACTTGTTGCTCGCCAAGCCAAGAGCTCGTGCAATCTGGGATTTGATTTCGGTTTTCGTGCCTTTAATCGCCACGAAAGAGCGTTCGCCGAAGAAAGCGTTGGCCCGGTCTTGAAGTATTTTTGCGTTCACAGCCTTCCGCTTTTCGCCATCCAAGACGAAGAAGAGGTCGTCGTCAATATGCCCTCCGCGGATCACATAGAAAGATTGGTCCGCCTTCGGCGCGGCGTCCCTAATTTCCAAAGCGCAGCCCAAAACAAGGGATTGCCCGTTCGGGTCGGTGAATTCCAAAGCAACGTGAGAAATCAAATCCGGGTTCGGACGGAGACACTCCCTGCCTTCGGCGCCAATCGTGCCGCGCATATAGGTTTCAACCGAACGAGAGGTCTCGTCGACCGCCGCCAGATTGAACTTGCTAGAACCGCCCGCCAAGACAAAATAAATGGCATCAAGCATGGAGGATTTGCCAGCCCCATTGTCGCCAGTAACCAAGATGTTCCCAGAGACCTCGATGGTGTTGTCGTAAAAGCTCTGCCAATTGATCAGTTTGATTTTAATCAGCTTCTGCATCGTCCTTGCCTCCTTCTTTCTTCGAATACGCGGCTAGTTCGGCAGCGATCAAATCAATGTCGGATTGCCCTAAAACGACAAGGATCGTCGGCAGAATCACAAGGCGAGTGGATGCCTCGAGTTTGCTTCCTTTGAAGTCGATGATCTTGCTTCTTCTGAGTTTTTTAAGGGAAAGGTCATATTCGGTCATCCTTTTCAAGGGATGGAATATATTCGTTTGGTTCACCTTCTCCACGAGTTCTTCGACGACAATTGCGTTGTCGTCGGAAGATGCGGCCGTCTTGGCGTTCTCGTAATATTTAAGGCGGAGCAAAAGAAGAAGGACGGTCTCGAACTTATTGAGTCTGACGCGGCTTCGGTCTTCTTCAGTAGAGATATAGAAGAAGCCTCTTTCCTGATCGAACTCGAGCTTGTAGTCCGTCAAGCCAAAATAAGAGGAGAAAAGGGATTTCCTCTCTTGGACGAAATAGAAGTCATTCGTGTCGGTTTTTTTATTCTTCAAAATGAAGGTCTCATTCATGAATTTGGAGACCACGCGGGCGAATTCCTGCTTCTCCCCGTCACCGATATGCTTGTATTCCTCCACGAAGGTATCCGCGATTTCGTTTTTATCTGCCATTGCGTTTCTCCTTTTTCTTGAGTTTGAATTCTTCGATCTCGTGCCCGATTCGGACGTATTTGTCGTCTTTGAAGTCAAGAGAGTAGCCTAGTCCTCTATCTTGTGAGATGAGCTGCATCAGCATGAGCGTGATGAGATCACCAGGCTCCTCGGTCGGAATTTCCTTAGAGGACATTTCCTCTCTTTCATCAAGGAAAGCCAAAGCGGCATTGTTGATGTTTTCCCTCGAATAGGGATCTTCCCCGAAGATGCGGTCAAGGCCGTTAGCAACCTCCCCTTCATCCCCTTCAGGAACGGGGAGCTCAATCGCCACGGGTTTCTCGCGTTGGAAACGCGGTGAGGACATAGACCTCGCATCGATGATTCCCGAAGACTCGATGGCGATCAAGGACTCAAAGGGATAATCCTCAGGCACATCGACAATCGACTTAAGGCAATCGTTGATGCGGCCCGTGACGTCTTTGGTTGAGGTCAGTAGGAAGTCTAGGCGCGCCTTCGCCGAAGAGAGATACTTCGCGTTCTGGGCATCAATGACATCGAGATATTTCTCAATGCCTTCGAACGAAGAAATGATATAGCTGGCTTCATCACGAATCTGGTTTTCAATCGATTCGTAGCGTTCTTTCGTGAGGTCTTTCACATCTTCGACGACAACCGAGTTCGCGACCATCTCATCCATGTGGTCGCGGAGTAAATCCCGAAGGATGCTGATGATCTGAGAAGAATAGCGCGAGGGGTTGTCCCTCATCCTTAGGTTATTGAAAACCCTCAGAATGACCTGGTTTTGGTATTTCCCTAGGAGGGTAGAAAGAATATCCTTAGGATTTAGATCGGGGTTGTCCATCAAGGCGTCGAGGAATTCCTTGATTTCGCTAGAAAGGCGGGACAAGGCGTTCATCAGTTCTTTCGTCAAGCGGTAAACCTGTTGAAGGATGGCGGTAGATTTGGAGATGTCGAAGCTTTTTAAGGTCGAATAGATCACGTAGACATAGCCGGTATATTCCAAAGGCTTCTCGGCCCTTTCGGTGAAGTTCGTGAGGAATTCCATCGTGGCCTTGCCTGCGCTAGTGAAAGAAACCAAAGCGTTATATCCCCCAAGGGATTCTTCATTAATCCAGCCAAGGTTGCGGAATTGACGAAGTTTCAGCTGGGCTTTGTCCCTTGTGCTCCGCCTAGAGATGTCGATTCCTTCTCCGTCGTCTTTCACTTCGCCCGCATGGTCTTCTAGAAAGACGGCAAGCGCGCTTACCGCTTCTTCCTTTGGGATGAAGTCGCCATAGTCGACGGACTCCGACAAATGATAAAGAATGCGGAGGAGATCATAGTTCCCCCGCTTGTCTTCCGCCGTAAGGACGGAGAACATTTTGCCGTTGATGCTGTCGAATAGATTGTCCATGCAACCGCCAAATTATGCCACAAAGGGGGGTTCCTAGAACAATCTTTCTACTTAGTAGAAAACCCTAAGAGAGACAAGTTACTTATTCTTGGCGTTTCTGGAAGGGAGATGGGCTCTTCGATAAGCGACGAAACGCTCATCGAATTCGGCGACGAAGCCGCTTCGCATAGGTTCGCAAAGGCGGACGAACCCCACAAGACCCGTCGGCTCCAAAATACGGTAAGAGGTGATAAAGTCATTGCTCTCCTCGCTTTGCTCAGGAACATCGATTTGATTCACCGAGCCCATGAAGACCAGTTTGCAATTCCTTCCGATTCGCGTGGCCAAGGTCTGGAATTCGTCGAGGTTCATGTTCTGCGCTTCATCCACCAAAATAATACAATCCTCAAAACTTCTTCCGCGGAGGAACTCCGGAGCCAAGGGGACGATATCGCTGGGGAGCCTGCGGTAAGCATAAGGCAAAGTATCCTCCGAAGAAGCGCAATTTTTCATTAGTTTGATTGGGTTTTGCGGAGTTTTCGTCTCATTCTTGCATCGATTCATCAAATGCTGGTAATTGTCAAGAAGAGGGCCAAGATAGGGAGCGTATTTCTCTTCTTCGCCGCCTTTAAGATAGCCGAGGCGATGGCCGACCTCCACTGGCTCTCTTACGTAATAGATGGTTTTGTACTTTCTAGACGAGCCTTTTGAGCGGACTAAGGACAAAGCGGCAGCAAGGCTTGCAAAAGTCTTTCCTGTGCCCGCGGAGCCCAGACAATAGACAACGGGCATTTTATGCGGATCAAGGCGGATTAAGCGAATCAGTTCCCTTTGTCCTTCGTTAGCTCCGAAGTCGATTCCGAAGAGATGGTAAGAAATAGGTTCGCTCATAAGCAGATAGATTATAAACGAGGAAGAAGAAAACGAGGACGGCCCCTTATGAGCAAAGCCAAGGGCGCTTCAAAAATACGAAGTAAGCAAGGAATCAGACCAAGCCGCTCATCATGTCGAGGATCATGTAGACCAAGGCCGTCATGGAAGCGGCGAAGGTCGTGCCGAAAAGCAAATAATCGCCGAAAGCTTTTTTCTTCGCGGGCTTTAGCAAGAAGAAAGAGACGAAAGACTCAATGATGGCGAAGCCAAGCAAAGCATAACGGACCCTGTCTAAGAAAGGGAAAAGAGAAGGGTTAAAGAAATAAAAGAAAGATAGAACGGCTTTCCAAAGAGCGTCGCCAAGAAGCGCTTTCCTCATCACGGCGCTTCCACGTTCGTCAAAGCCAATCCATCCATAAAGCATAGACAAAGCCCAAGCCAAAACACCGGATAAAGGAATCAAAGAGAATAAAGAGGCCTTATTGGCGGAAATTTCATCGAAGAGATAAATAAAGGCAAATGCGCAGACAAACAGGAAAATCGGCAGGCATATCCCGAAAACGATATAGCAAGCGAATTTGGCGCTCCCCCAAGCGTGGACGCGGGAGTTCTTCACCGCCTTGCCAATTGCCAAGCGGGGCATCTCCTGGCTTTCGCCGGCGAGGGCGTGCAGCGCAAGGGAATTGCTTTTCACAACGACTTTATGGGCTTTTGGTGAGCGGAGAATGTCATCAAGCAAAGGCAAGAAGCGGGTCAGCAAGGCATCGTTTAAATGTTCTTTGATGAATAGCAACGGCTTGGCAAGAGCCTCCAAATCAAGGGTTTTGGGGTGGGTACGCTCGATGGAACGCAAAACGCCTTGCGTGCGCATAGGCGCCATGCCCAAGGCAAGCGAGGCGGCGAGCAATTGAATTTTCAGTTCAAAACTAAGAGGCTTAATGGAAGCGACCATCGTCTTAAACTGATCTTTGCTAATGCCAGGGAGGGCAAGGAGGTGCGACAGAACGCGAAACTCGAAATCATCCGCCGTTTTAATTTTTGAGATCAGTTCAGCAATAAAAGGAGCAAAGGCGTTGTTGCCTTTTCCTAGGGCTTCCGACTCATAGAAATAGAGTTTGAACTCATTCTCATCATAGGCGTAACGATATGGGGCAAGCGATAAATCCTCCTTCTTGAACAAGGAACGGAAACGGAACAATTCAAGCGCCCTTTCATAATCGTGCTCGACGGAGAATGCTTTTTCGATCTGCGCGTTATAGCAAAGGGCGAAGCTTTTAGCGAAGCGCTCCTTTGCCTCTTTTGTCTTTTTGGAAATTGGCTCTTCGCAAAGGGCCATCTTCCAATGCGGCAAGCCCGAGGTAAAGGCTTTGTAATCCTCTTTTCGTTTCGCACAGTTCTCGGTGAAAAACTCGTAAACAAATCCACGGGCTTCGTCAATCAGTTTGTTTTTGCCTTGTTCCCCTTCTAAGTCATTAGGCAAAGCAAGGCAATTGTAATAATGCCCAGCGACATAAGATTCGGTCCAGTGCCGCCCATTTTCTCTTTCGGAAGCGATTTCCATCGACTCTAAGCGGCAACGGAGAGACTTCACAATCAGCTGAGCCTCTTCTTCGGAGTCAAAAGATTGGCGGAAAGGAAGATTGATGCGGGCTTTCGAAATAAGATCAAGCTCGCGGAAGGCTTCTTCGAAATTCCCTTCTTTTGCCAAAGAAGCGATATTGGAAAGGGCCTCTTCCCATTTTTTGAGGAAAGCATCAAAGGATTCGATTACAAAATCTTTGCCGGTGATACGGGAAACCGCCCTAGCCTCCTTCTTGAGTTTATCCATTTCTTCATTTTGCTTCTTAAGTTCAAAAAGCAAAGCGTTCGTCTTTGGGAAGTCAGTCTTTGGATCAATCGTTAAAGAAAGATCGGCGTCTTCGTTTGGGGAGGCAAAAGGAAGGAGGGTCTGCTTGCCCATCATTTGGCCTCCTCGTCAGAAGAAAGAAGTTCCACGGTTTCTTTCTTGGATTCGTCAAAAGAAGCTTGCAAAGTTTTGCCTTGGGCGGCCAAATCCTTCGCGCGAATCCCCAAAACCTCGTAGAGGCTCAAAGTGATCGAAGCGTTCCTGTTCAGGATGTCTTGCTCAAAGCGCCTGTTATTCATGCTCTTCCCCTAAGTCCAAATCGCAGTAAGCCTTTGACAGGGCGAGCACCGCTTTTTCGTCCGCTCCTTTCAGAGCTCTTTTGGTCTCAACCTCAAAAAGCGTTTTTTTAATCAACAGCTTATGATGGATCTCTTCCAATTGCTTTTCTTGGCTCGCGCGGATTTCCTCAAGGCGTCTGGAAAGAGAATCATCCATCCCCGAAGCGAAAGAGGAGACTTGCTCCTGCAATGTTTCTAGATTGTTTAACTTTGAATTCTCTTCGTCCATACGGGGTTTTCCCTTTGGAATTTTGACATCAAAAGGGGGGTGCGTTCAAGAAAGGCGGCCTCTTTTAGGCTTCGTTGTTCCTGATTCCCCCGGGAGCCTCATTGGTATGCATGCTCATGCTGAGTTCATCTTCCTTATAAACGCCGACTAGAAGCAGCAAATTGAAAAAGGCCATGAGGGAGATGGGCAAAAGGCCCATTTTCACATGCTCAGGAAAAGAAAGGTCGCTATTGAAAAGGTCAAGAGCCTTTTCCGCAAGCTCTTTCAGGCGAAGGTAACGATCGTCGACCCGACCGTTCGCGCGGACGAAATCATCCAGGGCCCGGATGGTGTCTCCCTCATTCTCGAAGGTGTTTCCCGCCTCCTCAACCCGGGAACGGATTGCCTCGATTTGGGAATCCATCAGGTAAGCCTGGTCCGGCAAAGCCTCGTCGAAGGTGGAAAGGTTTTGGTCTTTTGGATTCATAAAGCCATTTTACGCTTATGCGCGCGCTTGTTCATCGTCTAAAGAAAAATTGGGGTTCCAAAAATAGATTCATGGAAAAAATCTAAGGAAACTTTTCCATTAGAAAGAAGAGAAAAGCAAAATCAAAAAGCCAGCAAAAACCTTACAAATCAGTGAATTAGGCTAGATACCATGTCCCCATAATAAAGGATGCGCCCGCAATAATCAGTCGTCGCGTTCTGCGCCTTTTTGTAGTAGCCCAAAATCCGTCCGGCGTAGTCGGTTGCCACCTTGTCGCCATTAGGTTTCGTTTCGATATATCCCAGGGTTCTATGCGCGTAATCTTGAATTGGCTCTCTCATAAGCTCTCCCTTCTTGTTGACTAATCTCTTTTAAAAAGGTCTCTTGTATAAACTTTGTTGGCGACGTCGTCCAAGCATTTGTCGTAGCGATTGGCAAGAATCGCATCGCTTTGAGCTTTGAATTTGGCAAGATCGTTAACCACCGAAGACCCGAAGAAGGTACTCCCATCCTCCAAAGTCGGCTCATAGACGATGGCCGTCGCGCCTTTGGCTTTGATTCGCTTCATGACTCCTTGAATCGCCGATGCGCGGAAATTGTCGGAATTGGATTTCATGGTAAGGCGATAAACGCCAATCACGACTTTCTTTTCCTCTTTCTGCTCATACTGATCGTTTGCCGAGTAATAGCCAGCGATTCTTAGCACCTCGTCCGCGATAAAATCCTTTCTAGTCTTGTTGGATTCGACGATCGCCGCGATGAGGTTCTCCGGGACGTCTTGGTAGTTGGCGAGCAATTGCTTCGTGTCCTTCGGAAGGCAATAGCCGCCATAGCCGAAAGAGGGGTTGTTGTAAAAATCGCCGATGCGCGGATCCAGACACGCCCCATCGATGATTTGCTTGGTGTTCAGCCCTTTGATGGAAGCGTAGGTATCCAATTCGTTGAAATAGGACACGCGCAAGGCCAAATAGGTATTCGCGAAAAGCTTAACCGCCTCGGCTTCTGTGAAGCCCATGAATAAGGTCGGGATGTTCTCTTTGAGCGCCCCTTCCTGAAGAAGAGAAGCAAACTGATGAGCCTTCTCGTTCAAAGAAGGGTCGTCCTCATCCGTTCCCACGATGATGCGCGAAGGATAAAGGTTATCGTAAAGCGCCTTGGATTCCCTGAGGAACTCAGGGGAGAAAAGGATGTTTTTGCAATGATATTTTTCGCTAATAGATTTCGTATAGCCAACCGGGATTGTGGATTTGATCACCATGATTGCGTTTGGATTGACCTTCAAAACCAATTCGATGACCTCTTCGATGTGACGAGTGTCGAAGAAATTGAGTTTTGGGTCATAGTTCGTCGGGGTGGCGATGATGACAAAATCCGCGTCTTTATATGCCTCTTTCCCGTCTAACGTCGCGACGAGATTCAATTTCTTTTCCTTAAGGTATTTCTCAATGTAATCATCTTGGATGGGGGAGATTCCTTTGTTGATCTGCTCGACTTTCGAGGGGATGACGTCCACTGCCTTCACCTCGTTATGCTGGCTTAAAAGCACCGCCAGAGAAAGTCCGACGTAACCAGTTCCCGCAACCGCAATCTTCATATCTTGTAGAACTCCTTATACCATTCGGCAAATCTTCTTAACCCCTCTCTTAAGGGGGTGTTCGGTTTGAAACCTGTTTCTTTTTCTAAAGCGGAGGTATCCGCGTAAGTGATGGGCACGTCCCCAGGTTGCATCGGCACGAGTTTCTTGTGGGATTCGAAATAGTAATCGTTAGGAAGTACCTCTGCGCGAATCAGCTCTTCTTGCAAAATGGAAACGAAATCCAATAAGTTCTCGGGGCTATTGTTTCCGATGTTGTAAATACGATAGGGAGGGATAGGCAAGCCATCTTCCCCCGTTTTTCTTTCCGGGGCTCTCTCCATGACTCTCCTCACCCCTTCGACGATATCGGAAACATAGGTGAAATCCCTTTTGCAGTTCCCGTAGTTGAAGATTTGAATCGCCTCGCCTTTGATAAGCTTATTCGTGAAGCCGAAATAAGCCATATCGGGTCTTCCGGCAGGCCCATAAACCGTGAAGAAGCGTAAACCCGTGGAAGGGATTCCGTAAAGCTTGCTGTAGGCATGAGCCAACAGCTCATTTGATTTCTTCGTTGCCGCGTAAAGCGAGACAGGGTTATCAACTTTGTCTTCCGTGGAATAAGGAACTTTCTTGTTGGAGCCATAAACAGAAGAGGAAGAGGCATAGACAAGATGATCCACGCCTTTCGCTCCGTTATCGTAAGAATGGCGACAGGCCTCAAGGATGTTATAGAAGCCAATCAGGTTGCTTTCAATATAGACGTCAGGATGGGAGATTGAGTAACGGACCCCCGCCTGTGCGGCGAGATTCACCACCACGTCCGGCTTATATTTATTGAACAAATCATCAATCAAAGGCTTGTCGGCGAGATTGCCTTTGATGAACGTCCATTCGGAATTTGGATGGGCTTTTGCGAGGTTTTCTATCTCTTTGAGGCGATATTCTTTTAACGAAACGTCATAGTAATCATTCACGTTGTCTAGTCCAATCACGTGAATGGAATCCAAACGGGAAAGAAGATCCATCACGAGGTAGCTGCCGATAAATCCGGCCGCTCCCGTCACAAGAATTGTCTTGCCATTCAAATCAATATTGGGATCAATCATGCTTAGGTTATCTCCGTTTGTCTTAAAGCGTAGATATGATAACCCTTTTCAGGTTTTTCTATATAAGCAAGGTGAACTATTGCCTGTGCTTCCGTTAAAAAAGGGGATTTTCAAGTTATCAGTTTTGTCGCATCCTGCCCTATCTTTTTGACTCAAATCGGAAGTTTGGAGGTTTTTAAATCCCGTTTTTAGGATTTAACACCCCAAACTTTAGGATTTGAAAATATTTTCAAGAA
>CAVKPZ010000053.1:0-13757 GCA_963658395.1 Lachnospiraceae bacterium
CCCACGCTTCCAGCTGGAATTTTTCGAATTTTAGGCGGCAACTATAAAACTACCGAATTAAGTCACTTGAAAATCGAGGAAAGCGTTTTCAAATCTTCATGTAACCGCTTACAAGAATAGTAGACGAAATTAGCAAAAACGTTCGATAACGTCTTACCGAAAGCAAAATGGAAAGAAATGTAAAAAAGTAAATCGGTAAAGTTTTACTTTTTCATTGCTTTCCCTACGGAAACCATCTAAACTCGCTTTCGGTAAAGCATTAGCGAAAGGAGTTAGCGATGACCAACAAATTCTCCAACAACCAGCTAGGAAGGTATCCTATTTACCTTAAGTACTTCCGCGAACTTCTTGGCGAAGGAGTCGAATTCGTCTCCTCACCGAAGATCGCCGCTAAGCTAGGCTATAGCGAGGAGCAAGTCCGAAAAGACCTCCAAGCCGTATCCCTAGAAGCGGGGCGCCCGAAGAAAGGGAGGAGCGTGAAGCAACTTGTGGAAGATCTGGAGAGCTTCCTTGGCTACCATAACGCGGCTAGCGCTGTCCTAATCGGCTGCGGACATCTTGGCGGCGCGCTCCTCAATTTCCCAGCCTTCAAGGAAATGGGATTAGAGATCATCGCGGGCTTCGATAGCGACCCTTCCCTCGTCGGGAAGAGCATCGGGGGCAAGATGATCTTCGAGGTCGAGAGGCTCCCGGAACTACTAGGAACCCTCAAAGCCAATATCGCGATCCTTACCGTACCCGCCGCCTACGCCCAGGGCGTGGCGGATCTAGCGATGGACAGTGGCGTCAAGGCCATCTGGAACTTCGCGCCCGTGCAATTAGACGTCAAAGAAGGAGTGGTTGTCGAAAACGTCAACCTCGCCTCATCCCTGGCGGTGCTTAGCCACCGCCTCAATGTCGAACTCGCCAAGGAGGAAAAATGAATATGGCAGAGACGAAAAAGAAAGTCCTCACCCCTGAGGAAGTCGCGGCGAACAAAGCCGCCGCGGAGCAAGAAGTGGACGAACTCGTCCAGAAAGGCCTGAAGGCTCTCGACGAATTCGCGAGCTACGACCAAGAGAAAATCGACTACATCGTCGCGAAGATGTCTGTCGCAGGCCTTGATCATCATGGCCGCCTCGCACGCTTAGCGATCGATGAGACCCATCGCGGCGTCTTCGAGGACAAAGCCACGAAGAACCTCTTCGCCTGCGAGTACGTGGTCAACAACATGCGCCACACCAAGACCGTCGGCATCATTAGCGATGACCCGGTCACCGGCATCACCGAGATCGCCGAGCCCGTCGGCGTCGTTGCGGGCATCACGCCTGTCACCAATCCGACCTCGACGGTCATCTTCAAATGCCTCATCGCCATCAAGACCAGGAACCCCATCATCTTCTCCTTTCACCCCGGCTCCTTCCATTCTTCAAAGGAAGCCGCGATCGTGATGAGAGATGCGGCGGTGGGAGCTGGAGCCCCCGCTAACTGCATCCAGTGGATCGAGCACGGCTCGATGGATGCCACTAGCGCCCTGATGAATCACCCTGGCATTGCCACGATCCTCGCCACCGGCGGCAACGCCATGGTCAAGGCCGCCTATAGCTGCGGGAAGCCCGCGCTTGGCGTCGGGGCCGGCAACGTCCCTTGCTACATCGATCGCTCCGCTGACCTTGAGCAGACCGTCAACGACGTCGTGCTTTCCAAAGCCTTCGATAACGGCATGATCTGCGCCTCGGAATCGGCGATCTTCGTCGATGAGGCGGTCTACGATGAGGTCAAAGCCCTCCTTAGCAAGTACCGCGTCTACTTCGCCTCCGAGAAAGAGGCCAGGAAGATGGAGAAGTACATGTTCGGCTTCTCCAAAGGCGAAGAGGGCGTTGAGAACGCCAGGCTCAACCCGGCCGTCGCCGGCATGAGCGCCGCTAACATCGCTAAAAACTCCGGCTTCGAAGTGCCGGAAGGCTGCCAGATCATCGCGGTGGAGACCACTTCCGTCGGGCCCGAGGAGCCGCTTTCCAGAGAGAAGCTCTCGCCCGTTTTGGCCGTATACAAAGTCGCCGACTACAAAGAGGGCTTTGAAATGTGCGAGGCCATGCTAGAGTTCGGCGGGCTTGGCCATAGCGCCGCCATCCACTGCAAGGAGCAGGCGATGTCCGACGCCTTCGGCGACAAAGTCAAAGCCATCCGCATCGTGTGGAACTCCCCCTCGACCTTCGGCGGCATCGGCAATGTCTACAACAGCTTCTTGCCTTCCTTGACCCTTGGCTGCGGCTCCTATGGCCACAACTCGGTCTCGGGCAACGTCAGCGCCATTAATCTGCTCAACATCAAGAAAGTCGGCAAGAGGAGGAACACCATGCAGTGGTTCAAAGTCCCGCAGAAGATCTATTTCGAACGCAACTCCATCCAATATCTGAAGTCCGCCAAGGACCTCAACAAAGTCTTCATCGTCACCGACCATTCGATGGTCCAGCTTGGCTTCCTTAAGAAGATCACCGATCAACTCGCCTTGCGCAGGACCCCGGTGACCTACCAGCTCTTCGACGAGGTCGAGCCCGATCCGGATATCTCCACCGTCAACAAGGGCGTCGAGCTCATGAAGGAGTTCCAGCCCGACACCATCATCGCTTTGGGCGGAGGCTCCGCCATCGACGCGGCCAAAGGCATGTGGATCTTCTATGAGCATCCCGAAGTCGATTTCAACGACCTCAAGCAGAAGTTCATGGACATCCGCAAGCGCGCCTTCAAGTATCCTGAACTTGGCAGGAAGAGCAAGCTCATCTGCATCCCGACGACCTCTGGCACCGGCAGTGAGGTCTCTCCTTTCGCCGTCATCTCCGACAAGGCCAACCTCAAGAAGTATCCTCTCACGGACTACTCCTTGACCCCCTCGATCGCGATCGTCGACCCCGAATTCACCACGAACATCCCTCCCCGCTCCACGGCCTATACCGGTATGGACGTCCTCACCCACGCGATCGAGGCTTATACCTCGGTCATGGCTAGCGACTTCACGGACGGCCTCTGCCTAGAGGCCATCAAGCTCGTCTTCACCTATCTTCCTAGGGCGGTCAAAGACGGGAAGAACGACCTCAAGGCCAGGGAGAAGATGCATAACGCGGCGACGATCGCCGGCATGGCTTTCGCCAACAGCTTCCTTGGTTTGGTGCACGCTTTGGCCCACAAGATGGGCGGCGAGTTCCACTCGATCCACGGCCAGACCTGCGCGATCCTCCTCCCTCACGTCATCAAGTACAACGGCACCCAGCCGACCAAGCTTGCCCTTTGGCCGAAGTATGAGGAATACCAGTGCGACAAGAAGTACCAGGAGATCTGCCGTGTCATCGGGGTGAAGGCGGATACGCCGGAAGAGGCGACCGAAAACCTCTCCAAGGCCGTCATGGACCTAGGCAAAGAAATCGGCATCGACATGAATTTCTCTTCCATCGTCCCCGACGAAAAGTTCTATAATGAGCACCTAGAGGAATTGGCGTATCTGGCTTATGAGGACCAATGCACCCCGTGCAACCCCCGCGAGCCGATGGTCGAGGACATGATCCGGATCATGAAAGACGCCTACAAAGGGAACTAATGGAACACATCGAACTTGCTATCTGCGTAGGGAGCTCCTGCCATTTGAAGGGCTCCCGCCCGCTCATCGACTCTTTCAAGGAGGAGCTCGCTAAGCGCGGTCTCCAAGATAAGGTCGAGCTCAAAGCCGCTTTCTGCCTTGGCCAGTGCGGACATGACGGAGTAAGCGTCAAAGTGGGGGATAAGATCGTCCCGGGGCTCACCCCGGAGAAAGTCCCTTCCTTCCTCGAGCAAGAGGTTTTGCCGCTTCTTAAGTAAGTTCTTTCGCCCCTCTCGCTCTGGGAGGGGCGATTTTATGGAGAGGAGGTTCACCCCTATGAACGACGCCTTGAAGAGCAAAGAGAACGACTGCCGGTCCTGCTACAAATGCATCCGCGCCTGCCCGAGCAAAAGCATCTCTTTTAAGGATGGGCAGGCGAGCATCATCGAAAGCGAATGCGTCCTCTGCGGGACTTGCTTTAACGTCTGCCCGCAGCATTGCAAGATCATCCGAGACGACACCTCTTACGCGAAGAGCCTGCTCTCTTCGGGGAAGGCGGTCGCCTCGGTGGCGCCTAGCTTCCTCTCTTCTTTCCCTGGGGTGAGTTTCGCCTCGCTTAAAGAGGCTTTGCTGAAACTAGGCTTCTTAGACGCCGAGGAGACCGCCCTTGGGGCGACCCTCGTCAAGAACGAATACGAGAAGATCCTAAAGGAAGGGCAAGACGTCGTCATCTCGACTTGCTGCCATTCGGTGAACCTTTTGATTGAAAAACATTACCCTGAATGCCTGAGCTATCTTGCTAAAACCATCTCCCCCATGCAGGCGCATGCCCTTTCGCTTAAGGAAAGGCACCCGGATTGCAAAGTCATCTTCCTAGGTCCCTGCATCAGCAAGAAGGACGAGATCGACCGCTATCCGGGATATGTCGACTGCGTGCTCACTTTTTTAGAGCTCGACACTCTTTTCAAAGAGGCGGGTCTCGCTCCGGAAATCAAAGAAGCGAAGAAAGAGGAGAAAAGCGCCTGCCGCCTCTTCCCTAGCGAAGGCGGCATTCTGAAGACGATGCGCCAAGAAGCGGGGATCGACTATATCTCCCTCTCCGGCATGGAGAACTGCATGATGGCCCTTGAGGACCTTAGGAAAGGCAAGATCCATCACGCTTTCCTCGAGATGTCCTCTTGCCCGGGCTCTTGCCTAAACGGGCCCGCGCACATCAAGCAAAAGGAAAACCCTTTGGAGTCGCTCATCGAGCTCAGGCACAGCGCGGGAAAGAAGGACTTCGACGTGTCCTCCCTTTCTTGCTCCTTGGGCAAGGAATTCCGCGACCTCTCCTTGAAGGAGAAAGAGCCAAGCGAAGAAGAGATTGAGGGAGTGCTTAGGAAAATAGGCAAGGTCTCGAAAAAAGACGAGCTGAACTGCTCTTCCTGCGGTTATTCGACCTGCAGAGAGAAAGCGATCGCCGTGCTTAGGGGCAAAGCATCCTTAGAGATGTGCCTCCCTTTCCTCATGGAGAAGGCGACGAGCTTCGGAAGCGACATCGTCGAGTATTCCCCCAATGGCATTTTGGTGCTCAACGAGGAGGGGAACGTCCAGCTAAGCAACCCCGCGATGGCCGCGATGCTTGGGGTGGGCTCGCCTAGCGCTCTATTAGGAGAGAACATTGCCTCCTTTTTAGACCCAGAGCCTTTCTTCCTCTCTCTTTCCGGGGTGAACACCCGCCTCAAGAAGATGAGCCTAAGCAACGGGAAGATCGGCGAGGTCAGCATCCATTACGACGAGAAGTACCATATCATCCTCGGCTCCATCCGCGACGTGACCGACCATGAGCTAAGGAAGGCTCGCCACCTCAAAGACGCCGAGGAGACCGCAAGAGTCACGAGCTTAGTCATCGACAAGAACATGGAGACGGTCCAGCAGATCGCCCAGCTTCTGGGCGAAAGCGCGGCGGCGACGAAGATCGCCTTGACGCGTCTATCAGAGACTTTGCAGGACCGCAAAGGGAATTCCGGAAATGAGCCCAAGTGACGAGAATAGCGAAATAGAATTCGGCTACCTCTCCATCAACCACAAGGGCGAAGAGCTCTGCGGCGACCACGTGCAGGCGGTGAGCGGCAGCGAAGGCGACTTGACCTTGGTCCTGGCCGATGGGCTGGGCTCTGGGGTGGAGGCCTCCATTTTGAGCACGCTAACCTCGACCATGCTCGCGAAGATGATCGAGGGCGGCATGAGCATCGACGAGGGGGTGGAGGCCCTAGCGAAGACTCTCCCCTGCGCAAGAGACAGGGGCAACGTGGCCTATAGCACCTTCACGGTGCTCAAGATCGAGAGGGATTTCACCGCGACTTTGTACAATTTCGACAATCCAGACCCCGTCTTCCTAAGAAACGGGAAGCTCGAGGAGCCGCGTTATGAGACTAGCCTCATCGGAGGCAAGACCATCAAGAAGGCGAAGCTCTATTTCGATCTGAACGACAGCCTCTCGATGTTTAGCGACGGGGCGATGTATGCGGGGGTGGGGGAAAGCCTCAACTTCGGCTGGGGGAGAGAGGAGATCGCCTCTTATCTAGGTGCTCTCGCTTGCCCAGAACTCTCGGCGAAGAATCTAGCGACTTTGTTAGTCGACCATTGCTCGCTTCTCTATAATAAGCGCCCGGGGGATGACACGACCTGCCTCTCCGTGAGGAGAAGAGCAAGAAGCAAGGTCAATCTCCTCGTGGGCCCTCCCGCGAACAAGGAGGACGATTCGGCGATGCTAGAGAGCTTCTTCGCCTTGCCTGGTAAACACATCGTCTGCGGGGGCACGACCTGCAAATTGGCCTCTAGCTACCTCGGCTCCTCGATAAGGGGGGAGCTCGAGTCGCTTGACCCCGAGATCCCGCCTTATAGCGAGATCGAGGGCATCGACCTCGCGACCGAAGGGGTGATCACCCTCAACAAGGTCGTGACCCTTGCTAAAGATTACCAGAAGGACAACCTTGCCTACTTCACCTGGAGCTACCGCAAAGACGGGGCGAGCCTTCTTGCCGAGGCCCTCTTCCAAGAGGCCACCGACATCACCTTCTACGTCGGGTGCGCGGTTAATAGCGCCCACCAGGAGGAGCATGGCCAGATCACCTTCAAGATGAAGATGCAGGTCATCGACAACCTGGCCGCCGAGCTCAAGAAGATGGGCAAACGCGTCCAAATCAGCTATTTCTAAGGAGAAACATCATGGCGAAACCACTCAAATTCGACACCCTCGTGCAACAGTTAAAATACCGCGTCCTCAAGGAAGTGGCCGCGGACTACTGGGAGGGCACCCTGGAAGAGAAGAAGGAGGGCATTCCCCTTTTGATCTCCCCCGGGCCCAAAGCCACGATGCGCTGCTGCGTCTATAAGGAAAGGGCCATCGCTAAAGACCGGGTCAAGATCGCCTTAGGCGGGGATAAAAGCAACCCAAACCTCCTCGAGGTCATCGAGGCGGCCTGCGATCAGTGCCCCTTCGGAGGGATGAAGGTCACCGACATGTGCAGGGGATGCCTTGCCCATCGCTGCGCCCAGGCCTGCCGCCTCAACGCGATCTCCTTCGGCCCGGACCATAGGGCTTCGATCGATAAAAGCAAGTGCGTCAACTGCGGGATGTGCGCGAAGAGCTGCCAGTTCGGGGCGATCATCAACCTAAGAAGGCCCTGCGAAGCCGCCTGCAAGATCAACGCGATCAAGCCAAGGGAAGACGGTATCACCTCGATCGACGAGAGCAAATGCACGCGCTGCGGGCAATGCTCCTACGCCTGCCCCTTCGGCGCCATCATGGACAAGAGCTACATCACGAGCTGCATCGATATTGTCAAAGGCAGCGAGAACGGCAAGAACTACAAGGCCTACATGGTCGTGGCCCCCTCGATCTCGAGCCAGTTCCATTACGCGAGCCTCCCCCAGGTCGTCTCCGGCATCAAGGCTTTGGGCTTCACCGACGTCATTGAGGCCGCCCTTGGGGCGGACCTCGTCGCGATGAACGAGGCGAAGGACTTAAGCGAGGAGGGCGATTGCACCTCCAGTTGCTGCCCGGCTTTCGTCCGCTACGTGGAGACTGCCTTCCCCGAGTTTAAGGGCAAAGTCAGCAAGAACCTCTCCCCGATGGGGGCGATCTGCAAATACCTTAAGCAGATCGACCCTAGCTGCAAGACCGTCTTCGTCGGGCCTTGCATCGCGAAAAAGATGGAGAGGGAGAGAGAAGAGGTGAGGCCTTTCGTCGACTGCGTCATCACCTTCGAGGAGCTCCAGGCCCTGATCGACGCCCGGGGAATCGATCTTTCCACCTTGGAAGGGAAGCCGCTTGATAACGCCTCCTATTTCGGCAGGATCTTCGCTAGAAGCGGCGGTCTTAGCGATGCGGTGGCCGAGGCGCTCAAGGAACAGAACAATCCTTTCGAGGCTAAGCCCGTCAAAGTCTCGGGGCTGGACCAGTGCAAGATGGCGCTTACAAAATACAAAGCCGGCAGGCTTGAAGGGAACTTCATCGAGGGCATGGCTTGCCCCAATGGCTGCATCGGAGGCCCTAGCTGCCTGACGCATGAGGTGAGGGACGCCGCGGACGTAGACAAATACGGCCACGAGTCGAAGGAGACGACCATCCAAAGCGCGATCGATACCATTATGGCCGATCCGAAAATCGCCTCCATCGAAAGCAAATAAGCTTTTGCGCTTCGCCAAGCGAGACCGCCTCTAAAAAAAGGACGGTCTCTTTTTTCTATTTAAGAGCAATCGCCTAACGATTCGGATGAATAACGCCGGATTTAATACAAATCCGAACGCGCCCCCGTTCTGACAAGCAAAAGTATGAGTTTGTCTTCGTAGATTTTGTAAATCAAAAGCCAGTCAGGCTTGATGTGGCGTTCTCGAACGTCTTTGTAATTTCTAGAGGAAACCAGAGCGTGATCTTTGTAATTTTCAGGTAGGGGTTCGCCTTCCACCAAAAAAGAGAGGACTTTCTTGAAATCTTTTACATCACAGCCCCTTTTCAGCGCCAGCTTAAAATTTTTTTGAATTGGCTTTGATATTCGATTTTAAGCATTGAGGGACTCCATCAGGGCTTCTATATTGTCAAAAGGCCCGGATATGTCTTTCCCTTCCTCCGCGTCTTGAATCGTCTTCATTGTTAGCTCGTTTGGCGTTTCAAGCACGAGAGGGAAGGGAATGCCATTTGTTCGAATTACTTGTTTCAAAAATATATTGAAGGCAGTGGTGGTTGAGATTCCAAGTTCATTGAAAATTTTCTCGGCTTGGTTTTTGACTTCCTTAGATGTTCTGATGTTCAAATTCGTGTATTCCATAGCGTGATGCCTTTTCCTTGATTGATTTTAGCTAAATCCTCGTGGTTAAAAATGTGCATTTATTACGAAAAACAACAAAAAAGCAGTAATCCAAGATGAATTTGCGGTAGACAGTTGGCCCAGTTTTTCCCGGGGTTTCTGGGACTTCAAGGGGCGCGTGGCATTTGACTGTGCTCGCCTGAAGGCTGATGCGATTGTCGTGCTTCGATCTGCTTTTTCCCCGTTTCTTCTTTTCTTCTCCGGCTGCGGCGGAACTCGCGTTGTAACGTTCTGAGGCGGCATTGGCTGGGAAAAAACTCCCTCGTGGTGTCTTGCATACAAAAGAGAATTTAAGGCAGCCCCTCAAAAATGAGGGAGTTTTACGAGTCTTGTTAGGATGATACTGCAACATAGAAGTTGACCAACAAAACACCCAACTTGACAAAACTAAAATTATCAATATTCTTGTTTTTATGAAAACCGAAAGCATTTTAAAAAAGATTACCAAGAAGTACGGGAACGCGCCTTTTGCGGCATCGAGCTTATACGGAGAGCTCAACGACAAGGAATCGATTGATGCCTTTTATCAGTCTTTATCGAGGCTTGTTTCAAAAAAACAGCTTATGCGCGTTGGCAAAGGAACTTATTGCGTGCCAAAAGCCTCCATTTTCGGATCGGTTCCGCCCGACGCTCGCGACATCGTATCTCCTTATATTGAGAATGAGAAGGGGATGGTCATTGGATATGGGCTTTACAATGCGCTTTCTCTGACGACACAGGTTCCCAAACGCGTTTTGGCTTATACTTCCGCCCTGGCTGGGAAGGCGAAGAATATTGGGGACGTCCGTTTGGAAAAAGTTGATTTGGTTTTTTCGCCCGAGGTGAAAAAGCATGTTGCGGCTATGGAGGTTTTGAAAAAAATCGATGGAATCGAAGATTTGAATGAGGGCGTTTTCAGCGTTTTCATCAAAGAGTTTGCCACCTCTTTTAACCAGGTCACCATGGACAGAGTGCTTAAATCCATCCGCTACAAAAAGGCCACCATTGCGCTTTTGAAGGAGATTTTAGACTATTGCCAAACGGCCAATGACCTATCTAAGTATCTGAATCCCCTCACAAAATACAAAATGCCAAATCTGGAGGGCCTTTTATGAATTTGCATTATCAGAAAAGCCATTTCGCAGAGCTTTGCAAAATCGTTTCCTCATGGAAGGGCTTGCCCTCTTCCGCTATTGAAAGGGACTATTACATTGTTCTGGCGCTTTCGCGCCTGGCGGAGAGCTCATACGGCGATGTGACCGTCTTCAAGGGAGGAACCTCCTTAAGCAAATGCTACCCGGGCTCCATCGAGCGCTTCTCCGAAGATGTCGATCTGACTTATTTGGGGATGGATGAAGACGACAAGGCTTGCTCGAAGAAAATCAAAGCCATTCTGGCCGTGATGGGGCAAGACGCGTGCGAAATCCGGAAGATCCCCGGCGAGGGGAATGCCCGCAATCACAGCAGGAGCCTTATTTATGGTGACGAGGCCAATGCAATCAAATTGGAAATTGGCTGCACCGTTCGGCCCGATCCTTATGGAAAGAAGGAGGTCAAATCCTACATCCAAGAATATTTGGAGAGCAAAGAGAGGGAAGACATAATCGCTCATTTTGGCTTTTCAATCATTAACGTGAATGCTTTAGCGATCGAAAGGACGTTCCTTGATAAGGCAATGGCTGTAAAAAGACACGCCATCAGCGGCAGTTTGCCGAAAAAGTCTAGGCATATTTATGATGTGGTGAAACTTTATAAGAGGGAGGAAATCCAATCCTTCCTCGGAAAGAAAAACGAACTTAAAGCCATCTTGCATAAAGTAAAGGAGACCGATTCTTTCTACTTGGAAAAGCGGCGCTTGAATTTCGTCTATGATTCCAGGGGCGCTTATTCCTTCTCTTCTTGGCGGGACGCGTTTGAATCGAGCAATGTGAGGGAATCTTATGGGAAGCTTCCCGAAGAACTTCTTTATAAAAACTCAAAGGTCAATTTCGAGGACGCTGTAAGAACGTTTGAGAACTTGGATGAAATCTTCAAGGAGATAGGCGAATGAGCGATTGGCGGCGAAGCCCCCGGGCTGGGTGAGGGTGAACTTCGGGCCTCTTTACAGGGATTACATTGTAGCGCTCTGCGGGAGGTTCTTTCGCGAAAGAGCCGCGCTAGAAAGGCGCGACGACGGCGTTTACGGATTAAGCCGCAAGGAAGGCCCTTGCGGCCAAAAAGGAGGATTCGGAAGCCGACCCCTTAAAATAGAGGGCGATTTACGGATTTTGTTGCAACGACTCTCTCACTTTACACCTGCCATAAGACCTTGACGGGTTTAATTTTCGGCCTATAGTTTAAAGGCAAGGTAGACAAGCCGCCTTGCGAAGATAAAGTGCTAGGATGGCACTCTAAAGAACTTCCGGACGAAGATATGGTGCGAGGGTAGCACCTTAAAAAGAACTCCCGGCTGAAGACTTCGCCCCCCGTGTTATCGCGAGGGGGCGTTGTTTTGTTTTAGGAGGTAGACAATGAAAAACGCTTTTACTCTGAACAAACTTTCGCGGGATTTTTACGAAGATTTTCGGAAGAGACTTATCCCGAGATTGAGCGCAAACTCTCGAGGCCTTATGTGGTTATGGTCATCGAGATTGACGGCAACAGATTTGCTTTGCCGTTTAGGACGAGCATTCGACATAATTACTGTTTTAAGTTCAGAAACTCTGGTCGACGCACGGAGGCGCAGACCGGAATCGATTTCACGAAAGCGGTTGTTATTACGGATGAAAAATACATTGGGGAAAAAGCGACGATTGACAATGAAGAGTTCGCGGAATTAAAGAAGAGATTCTATTTTGTGATTGCTAAATTTAGGCGCTATCTGGCAGATTTCTTGAGATACTGCGATGAGGGTGGCGATGAGCTTGCCACCCGGCGTTTTCGCTTCACGACCTTGAAATATTTTGAGAACGCGCTCCTTTGCACGAAAAAGAAAGAAAAGTTAACGGGAGAAACGCCATCGAGCCGAGCGGCTGATTAGACAGCCTCTGCCTCATTGCCTGGTCGAAATCCGACTTTTCGCCCAGGAATCAGAATGGCTTTGCTCGCTTGTTTCCAAATCAAGGAGGAAGGCGCAACGTCTTTGCCTTTTTTCTTCTTTCCTTTCTTAAGAGAGGCAAGGTTTCTATAATGGAAGGCATGGAAACCCAGAACGAATTGCAGCCCGGGCTGCTTCTTAAAGAAGATGGAGAACTCGCGGAAGCGGGCTATGCCTTCTCCCTTGTGAAGGAATACAAAAAAGACATGGTGAAAGGCGGGAGGAACCGCCTCAAGGAATGGGATTATTACTACGTCGGCAACAAAGATTACGGAATCGCTTTGACCGTTGCGAACAACTCCTATATGGGGCTGCTTTCCATCTCGATCCTCGACTTCAAGGAGCCTAAAGACATCACCAAATCGATCATGATGCCTTTCCCGGGCAAGAAGATCGTTCTCCCGGAAACCTCCCTGGATGGAGACATAAGGGTCGAAGACGAGAAGAAAGGCTATTCTTTCTCCTTCCTTAACGAAGGGAAAGGCAAAAGAAGGCTTCTGGTCTACGTGAAGGACGTCGACAAGAAAGGCAACGCCTTCCATTGCGACCTCACCCTTGAGGAGAAGAACGATTGCAGCCTCGTGATCGCGACCCCTTTCAAGAAGAAAGGGCATTTCTATTACAACCAGAAGATCAATAACCTCAAGGCCAACGGCTATGCCAAATACGGCGAGACGATGCTTGATTTCAACGCCGATTCCTATGGGGTGCTGGATTGGGGCAGGGGAGTATGGACCTATAAGAATACTTGGTATTGGAGCTCTTTGTCCTCCTGCCAAAACGGGCACCTCATCGGATGGAACCTCGGCTATGGGTTCGGGGACACCTCAAAAGCCAGCGAGAACGTCTTCTACTATGACGGCAAATCCTACAAACTAGGTAGGGTGAGATTCGACATCCCCATCTCGGAGAATGGGGGGGACGAGTTCATGAAGGACTGGGACTTCCATTTCAAAGACGATTCCTTCGAGCTTCGCTTCCATCCGATTTACAACCGGCATAGCGACGCGAATGTGGGCATTATCCGCTCCAATCAGAATCAGGTGTTCGGTCTCTTCTCCGGATCAATCCTCTTGGACGGGAAACCCGTGTCCTTCCAAGATCTGCCAGGGTTCGCCGAAAAGGTATTCAATAAGTGGTGATGAGCAAGGTTCCGTGATGAGCGGAACTTTTTTAATGTCGAGTTGAAACATTGAAAAAGTCAAGCAAAACCTGAAAAGAGGCTTGTCTAATGGCTGGGCTTCTGATATTATTGCTGTGCGGTTATAAATTGAAACGCACAAAGAAAATAGCAGGAAATTAATATGACTTTAGGACAATGCATTGAAGAATTCGTCGAGAAAACTCCCATTAAAGAACCGGTTACAACGAATGATATTTACGAATATGTTCTATCCAAAATTCCAAACGCGAGCAAAGCAAGTTTCAACGTATCCTTGCAACGATTTGAAAAGAATAACCCAAATTTCGCTCGCTATAAAAAGGGAATCTATTTTAAGAAAAAGCAAACTTTGTTTGGAGAAACTGGTATTAGCATAATTGCCATGATTCGGAAAACTTATTTGTTTGATGGGGATGAGATCATTGGTTTTGAACGCGGTCCTTCTTTCATGAATAAGATTGGACTTACCACGCAAATACCGCGATATCTTTATTTGGCTACCATGAGAACTCGCTATTCTAAAATTGACACGGAGTTTTCGGTACACCTCTCAAAGCCGGTGACGGAGATAAATAAAGGAAATTATCGTTATCTACAGTTTCTCGACGTTCTTGAAAATAGGGATAAGGTCAATGT
>CAVKPZ010000054.1:0-13731 GCA_963658395.1 Lachnospiraceae bacterium
TTGACGACGAGCTTCTTCGTGCCAAGTATCGGGGCCCACCCCCGCTTGACCATCGCGAAGGGCTTTGTGGCGGCCTTGATGCCCTTAAGCTGGAACAAAGCGCCGATTTTGCGGAGGAAGGTGCCAGCCATCGCAAGCTTCATCTTGTCTTTCATGAAATAGAAGGCGCCTTCGCTGCCTTTTAGGAAAACATTGCCTGCGAAACCGTCGCAGATGACGATGTCGGTAATGCCGTCTAAGACGTGGTCCGCCTCGATGTTTCCTAGGAAATTAAGCGAGCTGCTTTTCAATAAGCCGTAAGCTTCTTTGGAAAGGTCGTCGCCTTTCCCTTCCTCGGCGCCGACGTTAAGCAAACTGACGCGGGGGTTTTCAATGCCGATGCACTTTAGATAGGTGGATGCCATGAGGGCGAACTGGTAGAGATATTGGGGCTTGCAATCCATGTTCGCGCCAGAGTCGATGACGCGAACATAAGAATCGTTTTTCGTCGGCAAGGTGGAAACAAGCCCTGGCCTTTCGATGCCCGGGATTCTTCCCAAGCGGAGGACGGCCCCGGTTAAAACGGCGCCAGTAGGGCCGGCGGTGAGCATGCCGTCTATGTCGTCTCTTTTTCTTAAAGCGTCGTAAGCAACGGCCAAAGTGGATTCGGGCTTTTGTTTTAAGAACATCGCGGGGTGGTCGGTGTTTAGAACGGCCTCTTTTGCGTCCAAGAACTCGATCCGGCTTGTATCGGCGCCTAGTTTTGCGAGCCTTGCTTTGCAATCGTCAGTCGGCCCGACGATTAGCAGATTCAGATCGTTACGGGAATTAAGGGCTTTGGCAGCGCCTTCTAGCACCGCTTGCGGCGCGTTATCGCCGCCTAATGCATCTACTAAAATTTTCATGCAAAGATTTTGCCACGTTTCCTTGCTAGGTCAATCGAGAGAAAAAGCGCTCTCTTCCTTGAACTGCTTCCTTTAAGGAAGAACAAGTGTGATAAGATAGCCGCGATGACAAAAAACCAACGAACTGCTATTTTGGAAGGCTATCGAGCCCATAGCCGCAACAACGAGATCGAAATCCTCCGCTCCCAAAAGTGCGGATGCTTTTTTTGCGAGAAGACCTATAGCGCCAGAAAAATCTCCCAGTGGGAGAACGGCACGAACGGCGGAGCTTCCGCGATTTGCCCTGAATGCGGCATGGCCACGGTATTAGGCGACGCTTCCGGGATACCTTTGACGAAAGCCCTACTGAAAGAGATGAGTATGGCCTTCTTCAAAGAGGACTCGGAAAACAAAACGCCCGAAGCCTTAAACAATTTCATTGATCGCTATGTCCAAGGCAAGATCCCCCAAAACGCGAAGAACGAGAAGCTTTTCCTTTGCTACCTCACGGTTTTAGCGGCCTCGAAAGATCCGAGGGCCTATCTCCTTTTGGGCGATTTCTGGTCGGGATCCGCGAAGCATCACAAGCCGGATTATGAGCTTGCGATTCTTTATTACTCAGACCCTATTGTGGCTTATGACACTTATGCCCTCTGCAGGATCGGCTGTCTTTATTTCGACGGCTATGGGCCAAAGAAAAATAAGATGATTTGTCTCGAAGCTTTTACCAAAGCTGCGGCTTTGGGCTCTCTTGAGGCGGTATATCGCCTTGCCGATTGCTACCATTGCGGGCATCCCGTGAAAAAAGACGATGCTTTTGCCTTCCGCGCGATTCTTAATGGGTTCTCTCAAACCTATTCCGATTTCTTGGGCTGCCGGATGAATCTCACTCTGCTTCCTGAGTTCGCCTATCGCCTCGCCAAATGTGCTCAAAACGGCTGGGGGGTCGCCGTGGAGGAGAATTATGCGCTCAAGTACTTTTTGATTGCTCAGTTTTCCGCGGCGATGAAATCCCTTACCATGAACCTCGGGCAGAATTCTCCCTTCCTCGCGGATATCGATACCCAGATTAAAGTTCTCGGCTCGGCGATTGGGGCGAAATCCGGAGACCCCCTCTACGATACAGATACCTTCTTTGACACTTATGGGGACCCCAATACCCCAGATTATTCCAAAAAGAAATTCCACCTGATTTCTTATGACCAAGAATCGGCGAACCTCGTTTTCGAAATGGAAACCAACCATCCAGGCCTCATCGTGGACACCGCAAATCTTTATTGCGGCATCAATAAACCGAAAGCGCAATGGTCTTTCATTGACGTGGTCCGTTTCGAGCATAACGGCGAGAGCGACTTCGACGAGATCGTCGTTACGGAAGATGGCTATTCCTTCCTCCGTTACGGAGACGATCCAAATCAAGATGTTGTCGTGGCTAGCATCCATCTTAGGCAGCAGGATGAATCCGAGCTTAAAGACGGTGAAGACCCGCTTGTTTCGAAAAAAGAAGGTAAGTAATTTATGGAAGACAGCAAAGAAGCCTACGTGCACAAAGCTTTTGAGCCGCTAAAAAAATATAGGGTTAAAGTCATTTTGGCCCCCATTTTCAAACTGTTTGAAGCGGTGACGGAGCTTATCGTCCCGATTTTGGTGAGCCGTATCATCGATCAAGGGCTAGATAAAGACGGGGCCCATTACCATGACTGGAACTATATTCTCACTCTCGCGTGCGTGATGTTTGGGTTAGCAATCGCCGGCTTTGCCGTGACAATGATCACCCAATATCTCGCGGCTAGAGTCAGCAGCGATTATTCCTATGACCTCAAAAAAGTCATTTACGAAAGGATTCATGTCCTCTCCTCGAAACAACTTGATGATTATGGCCGCAATAAGGCGCTCAATTTGCTGAACAACGACTCGTTTTTAGTGCAAAACGGCGTTCAGATGCTGATGCGCCTTATCGTGAGGGCCCCTTTCTTGGTGCTCGGCTCAATCGTGGCTAGCTTCATTATCAATCCGATTGCCGGCTGCGTGGTCCTGGGCTCCTTAGTTCTCTCTGGCTTAGTCATTGGCATCGTGGTTTGCTCCACGCCGAAGCAATATGCGAAACTCCAAAAGCAGCTGGACATCATTTCTAGCCGCGGCGAAGATGAGATCGTCGGCGCGAGGGTTGTTCGCTCCTTCAACAAGGAAAAGGAAGAGACCAAAGAGTTCCGCGCTGCTAGCGAGAGCTATAGGAAGCAGGCGCTAGTCATCTCGAAAATCAACGCGCTCATCAACCCTCTTACCTTTGCGCTCATCAACGGCGCGGTGCTTTTGGTTTTCTATATTGGCGGATTCCATAATGACAGCGCCTCTCTTTCCGTCGGCGACATCGTGGCTTTGGTGAACTACCTTACGACGTCGTTATCCGCGCTTATCATGTTCACCCGCTTGATTACCTCTCTTTCTAAGGCTTTCACATCCAAAAAGAGAATCGATGATTTCTTGGCTCTTGAGCCCGATATCGTCTCCGGCTCAATCGAGAAGGAAAAGGAACTCGAAAAAGGGGAGCCCATCTTCGAATTCAAAAAAGCCTGTCTTAGCTTTGGCGGGGAGAGCCTTGCGCTCCAAGACATCGACATGGCGATTGCCAAAGGGGAGTCCGTTGGCATCATCGGCGGCACGGGCTCAGGCAAGTCAACGCTCCTTAATCTGATGGAGCGCTTCTATGACCTCACAAGCGGCGAGCTTTATTTCCATGGCCATCCCATCCAGGAGAGCAAGCTTGAGAATCTGCGCTCCGAGATTGCTTTGGTGAGCCAAAAGAAGCAGCTATTCCGCGGGACCATTCGGTCCAATATGCTTCTAGGGAAGCCCGATGCGAGCGATGAAGAAATTTGGAAGGCGTTGAAGGATTCTTTGGCGGAGGAGTTTGTTGTTCGCTACAAAGACGGCCTCGACCACGAGGTCGAAGAAGGGGGGCAAAACTTCTCTGGTGGGCAGAAGCAGCGCCTTTTGATTGCGCGCGCCTTGCTCTCGGATAGACCGGTTTTGTTCTTGGATGACGCGACGAGCGCGCTTGACTACAAGAGCGATCTCCTGGTCCGCAAAAACATTGCAAAAGTCCCTGGTTTGACCTTGGTGATGGTCTCCCAAAGAGCGACATCTATCAAAGATTGCGACCATATCTACGTCTTGGATAAAGGAAAAATCGTGGGGCATGGGACCCACGAAGAACTGCTTGCTGCATGCCCCATTTACCAAGAAATTTATGAAACGCAGGTGAAGACAAAATGAAAAAGAAATCGTTGAATCTCTCTTCTCTCCTTCCTTATATGAAGGGGAACGTCCTCTTGCTCATCGCCTCTTTCGCCTTGGCGCTTTGCTCCGTGACCGCAAAGATGGCAATCCCTTACGTGACGGGCCTTGCCATCGATTTGATGAGGAGCGACTCTTTCGCCCCAGATCAGCTCACGCCGTATCTCTTTTTGGTCTTTGGCCTCATTATCGTGGGCGCGCTGTTCCGCTACGCCTTCGACTACGCCCTCTCTAAATGCGGCCAGCGCGTCGTGAAGAACATGCGGGACACGCTCTTCGACGCCCTGAATCAAGTTCCTCTTTCTTACCTTGATACGCATCCGCACGGCGATGTTCTCCTTCGCTTGACGAATGACATCGAAACCGTCCAGACCGGCCTTATCACCGGGGCGGGCGCTTTGTTTGAGGGCATTGTCCAAATCGCGATCACCCTCTTCTTCATGTTTTATCTGAATTGGGCGCTTGCTCTGACGGTTGTTCTCCTCACCCCGATTTCGGTTTTGGTAAGCCGCTTCGTGAGCAAATCGAACTCCGTCTATTTCAAGCAGCAAAACGCGAAGATGGGCGAGCTCACCGCGCATTCGCTCGAATCCCTTTCCAATCTTGAGGCCATCCATTCCTATGGGATGGAAGAAGCGAGGAAAAGAGATTTCTTGGAGAAGGATCTCGAGGTCAAGAAAGCCAATTTCAAAGCTACTTTCGCCGCGGCTTGGATCAATCCCTCCACGCGCTTAGTGAATAACCTCATCTATGCCTCCATCATCCTTTTTGGGGCCTACCTCCTCATCGCCTCTCCCGCTTGGCTAGGAATTCACTTCACTGTCGGCGCCCTATCCTCTTTCCTCTCCTATTCCTTGCAATACATGACTCCTTTCAATGAGATTGCCGATGTCGCTAGCGACGTCTTCTACGCAACCGCATCTTTGGATAGGGTTCAGCAAACCGTTCTTTGCGAGAAAGACGTTGATGAGGGAAGGGAACATTTGGGCCAGACTATCGACACCTTGGAAGCAAAGGGCATGAACTTCTCTTACGATGGCAAGCGTCAGATCATCAAGAACTTCAATCTCGATATCTATAAAGGTCACAAGATTGCCCTCGTCGGCCCTACCGGCTGCGGCAAGACCACGATTATCAATCTCCTTATGAGATTCTATGACCCTCAGCAGGGCGGATTCGAGATGAACGGCATTCCTACGAGTGAGGTCAAAAAGTCGGAGATGCGCAGCCACATCGGCATGGTCTTGCAGGAGACTTGGCTAGAAAAAGCCTCCATCCGTGACAACATCGCCTTTGGGAAACCTGATGCTAGCATGGAAGAGGTGGCTGAGGCGGCTCAAAAGGCCCATGCGGACGAATTCATCCGCAGGCTCCCGGAAGGCTACGACACAATCGTTAGCAACTCCAGCGGTCTTTCGCAGGGAGAGAAACAGCTCCTGTGTGTCGCGCGCATCCTGCTTGTGAAGCCTGAGATCGTCTTGCTGGATGAAGCGACGAGCAACATCGACCTTCGCACAGAACTCGCCTTAGGAAAGGCCTTCGATGAGCTGATGAAGGGAAAGACCTCTCTCGTCGTCGCGCATCGCCTCTCCACGATTCGCAATTCCGATTTGATCCTCGTCTTGAAAGATGGGGAAATCATTGAGCAAGGGAACTTCGATGAGCTCATGGGCCAAAACGGCTTCTTCGCGGAGCTCTATCAAAGCCAGCTTGCTTAGTTTTCTCAGAAAGAAGGATTCGCGCAGAGTCCTTCTTTTTCTTTTTTGCGCACCAAGATCAAGGAGCCGTCAGAAGCGTAATCATAGGGTTTGAAACCAATGACTTCGAAGAAAGGCAAGAGGGAGAGGCGCGAGGCCGGGAGCAAGGAGAGCCAAGTGGCGTCTTTATGGGCGGAAACCAAAGAAAGGAAAAGGGCCTTCGCGTTTCCCTTCTTTTTGTAAAAGGGGTCGGTGAAGATGGACTCTAGGAAAAGCAAAGGCTCCCCATAGTAACCGATTTGGTCCAAAAGCTCATTTTGCTTGGGAATGTTGCTCCCGTATATCTCTTCCAAAGGGAAAAAAGAAAGAACGGCTAAGGAAATGATTTTGAGGCCGTCTTTTAAAACATAGGCTCTTCTCTCGTTTGTGGCTGTTGCTAATTTTTCCTCATCGAAGAAAGGCCCCTCGAAATCCATGTCGGCGCGCCTGGCGGATTTTTCGAGAAGGGATAGTTGGTTGGGCAAAGCCAAAGCGATTCGCTGCATGGGCTCATTTTAGCGAAAAAAGGGTTCATGTGCCTGTTTTTCGTTAAGGAAAAAAGGCTACAATAGTGAGGATAGCCTTTTTGGCGAGGAGGGTTCATGAAACAAGCGGTTTATCGATATCAGGCAATCCCTTCCCGGGGAGAGATGCTCCTTGCCAACGACTCCTCTTCTTTTACTATCCCTTTCTTTGAAGAGGCCCAAGAAATTCTTGCAAAAGTACATTCTTTTCCTCTTTCTTCCGGGGTTAGTTATTATCCAAGCAACGCGAGCGAAGACCCGGTGATGGAACTCTCGAGGACGAATTTTCATTTATCCGAATGGCTCTTCCCCGCTCTTGTCGTGGATGAGAATGACGTGCCTGCTAGCGCGCTTCTTTTGAACCGCGCCCATCCGGAAAACGTTCTCGTCGTTTCCCTGAAAGACAAGGAAGTGGTGGCGCGCTGCTTCAATGGCGCGGAGATCAGCGAAGAGGATGGCGAGGCCATGAGCGTCAAAGAATTCCTCTCGACCCTCTCTTTGGCCGCTCCTTCTTCCTCGTTTGCGCCTACTAGACAAATAACCCCCGCGAATTTAGGCTATTTCAGCCCGAAAGAGGACACTGAAGAATGCGAGGATGATGGGCCTGTCCATATCGAAGTCGCTCGCCCCGCATTCGAGCCTTCCTCCAAGAAAGGGACGGCTAATTTGGGCTCTTCTTATAACACAAACCTTCCCTTTGAGGATGAGGAAGAAAACGACGAGCCCATCCGAATCAACGTGGCCAAGGAATCCTTCTCCGCGAGCTCTGGCAAGAAGCCTCGGGATTTGGGCTCTTTCTCCAAGGAAAAGAAGAAGCAATTTATGACTCGGAGGGAAGAGGAAACCGGGGAGTTAAGCCAAGAAGCAATCTCGAAATCCTATGTTCTCCCTGCTTTCGAGCCTAACATCCAGCAAAAAGCAAACGCTCCCCAAGCTGCTTTTGAAACCCCGAAAGTCCCGAATCAGAGAAAGTTCGGGGCGAAGAAAGGCGAGAAGCCCGCTGAGCCAGCCCAAAAGAAGGAAGAAATTTCTTTCGATAAGCCAGGCTTCGAGCCTAGAAGCAAAAAGAAACCCGAGAACGTTCCGGATTTAAAAGAAGCCAAGAATCAACGCCGCTATCAGGCTAAACCGGATTTTAAGCAAGAGAAAGCAGAGGAAGCTAAATTAGAACCAAAGTCCCCTCTTTCGAAGGCGGAAGAGAAGATTTATGTTTTCTGCAGACGGAGAGACATTCCGGACTCCAGCACGATCTTCAATGATCCCCGCTTGACCTTTGTTGCCCGTAAATTCGCTCGTGAAGGAAAGCTTTTTTTCGAAGCTGCCCTTAAAGAAATCAACGCTTCCAAAACGGAGTTCATCGCGATTGAAGACACGAAAAAGGATTCCTTCTTGCAAGAGGCCCTTGTCCCAACGAGCGAAACTTGGGACCTTCTTGCCTTGAACATCGAGAAGAACTGGATGCCTTATGGCTACCTGCTCTCGCATAAAGAGGACCCTCTTCTTTGCGCGGTCTATGAGTTAGACGAAAGAGGCGTTCTTTCCCTTCTTTGCCTTACCCATAACGGCGTTTCTGTGGAGGACCCCAATTTGGATTACCAGGCCCTCCGTTCCCTTTGCTTCCCCCAGGAAGGCAACTGACTATGGCTGGACGTGACCCTAAAGTCATCTCCTACACGATGTCGCGGATCCGCGGCAAAGACACGGGGATTGAGCTTGCCCTCCGCAAAGCCCTTTCTGGCGCCGGAATCCACTACAGGCTTTATTCCTCTAAAGTCTTCGGCCATCCGGACGTTTGCATTCAAAAACTGAAAATCGCCATCTTCTGCGATTCCGAGTTTTGGCATGGCTATAACTTCGAAGAGAACAAAGCGAAAATCCATTCGAACCTTTCTTATTGGATTCCCAAGATCGAGAGGAACATCGCCCGCGACAAAGAAGTCAATGAGACCCTCGCAAGACAAGGCTATCTTGTTTTGCGCTATTGGGGAAAAGAGATCGAAAAGGAATTAGAGCGGGTTCTTGCGGAGATTTTGGAGAAAATCAAAGAGAGGGAAGCCCTTTTTGCATGGCAAAAGCAAATTAAGGTCAAGACCACTTTGGCTTATATTGAAGACGAAGATCGCTATCTGCTTTTGCATCGCGTCAAAAAGGAAAACGACCTTAACGAAGGAAAATGGATCGGCGTCGGAGGGAAACTCGAAAAGGGCGAATCCATGGTTACTGCCTTCAAAAGGGAAATCAAAGAAGAAACAGGTCTCGAAGTCAAAAACTATTCCTATCTCGGGAAGATTGACTTCCTCAATGATCGCTATCCCCCGGAGAGGATGTTTCTTTTCAAGGTCACCTCTTTCTCGGGCGAACTAACTGAATGCGACGAAGGCGAACTTGCTTGGGTGAAAAAAGAAGACATGTCCAAGCTTCCGATGTGGGAAGGGGATAAGGCCTTCTTGCCTCTTCTAGAAGAGAAACAGGCTCGCCCTTTCTCGCTGATTCTTGAATATCGAGGGGGCGAGCTTTACGCTACTCATGGCCCCTTTTATCCCAAAGAGCCTAAAAAGAAAGGCATCCGGAAAAAGAAGAAAAAAGTACTTGATGAAAATAAGAAGCATGCTTGAATATGCATGCTTTTGGAAGACGATTAACCCCAGCCTTCTGAAAGCTTTTTTAGGAGAGAGAACATGAAAATCGAACGTGAGAAAGTCGCCATTGATCAATTGGACATGCTGGACCAGGCAACGGGATTCGGCCTCTTTTGCAAGGTGGTTCTAGACATGCTGCCAGACAATTCGACCGATGAAGAAAAGGAAATGGTCCCCGCGCTTGTAGGCTCTTTGATGGGAAGAATGCACTTCGGAAACGACGGTTTTCGCGCTTTGCTGATCGCCTTAATCGATGCGACCGTCAATCGCGGTGTCTTGCTTGGGACCAAAAACGCGGTCCGCTGGCCTTCTTGGGACCCCGATGACCATAATAACGAAGATTGCCATTCTCTCTGTGATGTCTTCTTTTCTTATTACTCTTATGTTCTCTACTCTCAGAAGAAAGTCACGGTTCCTGATTTATCCTTAGGCCCTATCTTCACTCTTTCCGGCGTTGCGATGGAAGGAATCGCGAGAGGCTTTCACGTCGCTGATGAAAACATGAAAGAGCTCTATCCAAAGTTCAAGGAGACTGTTGAAAAAAGCTTTGCCGAGCACGGAAATCCTAGTTTAGATCTTCAATCAACCCTGCAAAGTTTGATTCTTTTTGGCGACACGAGACGAATCAAGCACCCTGCTTAATCCTTGAATTCGTAAGTCGCGATTTCACAGTTATCGAGTCCGAAGTTCACAAATTCCTCGTTCCCCATATCATGGAAGTAGGAATTGATCACGCGCGACATGCCCCCATGGCATACGAGCAAGACGTTTTCGTTGTGCCTAGTCGCTTTGACCTCGTTAAGAAAGGGGTAGACCCTCGCGGCAACGTCAAGATAGCTTTCTCCGTTGGGATAACGTTTGAAGAAACTTTGCCGCTGGGTCAAATAGGCTTCTCCTGATCTAGGCTTGCCTTCCATGTCCCCATAGAATTCCTCAATGATTCTTTCGTCGACGATGATCGGGGCTTTCCTATCCTCGTTGATGATGTCGGCGGTTTGCCTTGCCCTGGTTAGGGGAGAGACGTAAATCACGTCGAGCGCGATCCCGGCGAGTTTCTCCTTCGTTACCTTGGCTTGACGAATCCCTTCTTCGTTCAAGGGGATGTCAATTCTCCCCTGAATCAGCCATTGCTTATTCCAATCGGTTTGACCGTGTCTTACTACATATAGGCTCATTCTTGTTTTGCCTCGGGCTTATCTTTCCATTTCGAAGCGGTTTTGAATAGGGCCGGCAGCAAAAACGCGCAGGCAGCGATCCAAGCTAAAGCATCCGCGAGGCAAACCGCGATGAAGGCGGTCTCACTCGCGCTGCTTGTGATGGCTCCCCCGTTAACTAACGTGGGCAAGAACAAGCAAATCAAGACCCTGGCAATGAGCTCCCCGACGCCAGCAAGAAAGGGAAATAAGGGCTTTTCCAAGCCTTGCAGTTCATTGCGACCCAAGAAGAGCAAAGCGAGAATGCCCATGAAAGGCATGACGGTAAACAGATATGTGTTCCCATAGCGGAGGCTCTCGTCGTTGATCTTGTCCGCGGAGAGGAAGATTTTTTGATAGGTCCCTCCGATCATGAGCAACAAGCCGATCACGCAGACGAGAACCCAAATGATGAGCGCTAAAACAATGGAGACCTTGAAGCCTTTTCTTAGCCTTTCTTGATTGTTCGCTCCAAGATTTTGCCCCATGAAGGAGAGCATCGCGGTGCCTAAACCGCTCATCGGGGCCATCATGATGTTGAAAACCTTGCTCGCCGCGCCATAGCCTAATTGAGCGGGGGTGGAGGCAACCATGGCTCCTGTGGCGTCGGTATCAAATGAGATGACCGCGGCTTGCATAACAATGATGCCGATTTCGAGAATGGAAAATTGAAAAGCCAGCGGGAGCCCGTCTTTCAAATGGCGGACGATGAAATTTAGCGAAAGGTGCCAGTCACTTTTCTTGATGCGCATATTGGGGTAACGAATCGCCGCATATGCCATCGCTCCAAACGCGGAAAGCGCCTGCGAGATGACCGTCGCCCAAGCGCTTCCGGCCACGCCCCAATGGAAGACGACGATGAAAAGAAGATCGAGGCCAACGTTAGCCGCGGCAGAGAAAATCAAAAACAAAAACGGCGTGAAAGAATCGCCATAGCTTCGCAAAACCCCGAAAATCATGTTGAAGAAAGCGGTGGCAAAGGTTCCGACATATAAAATAAGGATATAGGTTTTCGCAGCCTCATATTCGGCTTGCATCGAAGGGTCGCCCGTTCCTCCTTTGATGCCGATAAGCGAAAGGAGAGAATCAACCATCAGACAGCCGACTCCTGCCAAGACGATGGAGATGATGACCATCAGAATGATTTGAGCAAGATAACTTTTCCTTGCTCCTTCTTCGTCCCCGGCTCCAAAACGTTCGGCCGTGATGACGGAGAATCCGCTCGCAGCTCCGATGGCGAACTGCATGATGATCCAAACTGCGGGGGCGCTGCTATTGACTCCAGCTACCTCGGCTGCTCCGAGGTTTTGCCCGACGATGATCGTATCCGTTAAGGTATAAATCTGCTGAAGAATAAGCGAGAGGACGATCGGGAAAAAGAACAAAAGTATCCCCCTCCAGATGTTTCCTTTGGTGAGGTCGATTGGGTCGAAGAGTTTTCTGAAGCGCTTAAGCAGTTTCATAGGCGTCGATATTCTAGGCAGGCTAAGCAAAAAGAAAACACCTTTTTCAAGGCGTCTTCTTGAAAACGCTTCCTTAATCTAGATTCGCCCAAAGCCCGTTGAATGGTTCGCATTCCTTTATGGGGGATTCTTCGTATTGCTTCAGCAAATCCGCGGGGAGGTATTTCTTTCTCACGAGGACTTGGTAGACATAAGAGCCGAACCAAGCATCATCACAGACATAGAAGCCTCCGTCCCCGTTGTCCTTCCCCCAAGAGTTCTCGATTTTGTAGCGATTGGGCTTGTTGCCGACGAGATTGACCCCTGTGAAAGCCATGGCGTGGCTGCAATAGGTTGAATGGTAATCGAGCTGCTCCCCTTTGCTTAGCCTGTCTTTGATGCTGAAGAGCAAATCCTGGCGAATGAGATTGGGACTCATAAGGCCAGCTTTCCTTAGGGATTTCGCGCCTACTTCGGCGGCAAACCAGACAATCTCTCCTCCTTTCAAGGAAGATATGACGGCTTTTCTCATTTCATTCAAAGGCACGTCGAAGAAAGTGACGGGATCCCCTCCGACAACGTTGCCGACGTAAGGGGAGACATAGCGAACGCCTTTTTCCCAGCTGAGAGTGCCCGCATCACTCAAGGAAATCCAATCGTCTAAGTCGATGCCGATATATTTCTCATAAAATTCGGCGCCGGTCATTTCGGGGAGGCGGACGAATTTGTCGTCCTTATTTTTATATTCGAAGGTGAATTTTTTCGGAGGCATACCCAAAGAGAGGGCCAAGATGCGGTAGACTTCCTCTAACATCCCTTCTTTTCTCTTGCGCATGTCCTCCTTGCTTTTGCCTTTTGCTGCCATATCGTGGAAGGTTTTGATGTCGTTGGCGATAACGTTTTGAAGGACGCTATTCAGTTCGCTGGTGGATTTGCTGACGGCGGTGTCTTTCATGAGGGGACTGGGGATAACGCCGTATTTCTTGACAAGCGAGGTAAACATCGCCCAATGCCCGCCGTCGCCGACTCCATTATCCAAGAGATAGGCGTTAAGACGGCTGCTGATTGGCTGATCGACGATGTCGATTGCCTTTTCAAGAGTGAAATTGGCCTTCTCTAATTTGTCATAAAACTGGAGATAGGCTTGGGAAAGTTCGATGGTTTTGACGCCGAGTTTCTCGAAAAGGGATTTTCTCAGGACGTTAAGCCCGGCGAACATCCAGCAGCGTCCGGATTGGTTTTGATTGGTGATGTCCCCCGCGTTGACTTCCACGGAGAAGGTGTTTTGCAGGGACATCATAACGTTGCTGTCGGTGCAACTGGCGACGATTCCGTTATATCTTATAGCCATCTCTTTGACGTGATCGATTTTGCTTTCCTGCGAGGCGGCGATTTTCTCAAGGTCCTTGAGAGTCAGTTCTTGTTGCATGGGTGCTCCTTAAAAGTTAAGTAGAGTAAAGATATACCTCTTTTCCGATTTGTCGAGGAGTGACTTATGGTTTCAAGGCCTGCCTTTCTTGGAAATTGGAGGTGGGGCTCGATTGCGTAATAAAAGGGCTCCGTTCTTGCAAGCTCGCTTTTACCTCGTGAGGCGTTTTGAAACGTCAATAGGGATCAAGCGGGTTCTAAAAAAGTTTTTAAGAATTAACATAGGGCCTCCCCCTTTCTTTTCTAAGCCTATAATTACGCAGGTTCAAGGAGGGTGAAACGATGATTTCCTATTCTAATACCCATGTTGACTTGCTTCGGAAACGTATGAAAAAAGAAGGCCTCAAGGCCTATTTGATTGTTACGGGGGATCCCCACAATTCTGAGGAGCCTGCAGCGCATTTCGCCGCAGAACGCCATTATTTTTGCCCATTTACTGGCGATAACGCCTATGTGATCATCACGGAAAAGGAGGCCCTTCTCTTCACGGATGGTCGCTTCTTCGTATCCGCGGAAAAGGAGCTTGAAAACTCTTACTTCGAGCTCATGAAGCTTTATACCCCTGGTTATCCTAGCCCGGAGGAATTCATCCTTCAAAATTGCTTATAC
>CAVKPZ010000055.1:0-13399 GCA_963658395.1 Lachnospiraceae bacterium
GAGTATACGTTGTTCCTCTCGCCTGTCTTAGAGATTGATTACGCTACGCCAAAAAAGCCTGCAAAATCTTTCTTTTTTGAAATTAGTCCCGCAAAACCATGATATCTCTTTTTCTGGTATCGACGACGGAATAGCCTTCATCAGGCTTAAGCCCTTTGATTACGACTCTCTCTTCATCACAAACGATTTCGATGAGGCGATAAAGATTTTCAAGGCTAGAGTCATTCTCATAATAATGGTAAACCATCTTTCCTTTAGGGATTGGGTAAATCTCAAAGACGATTTGCTTATTTGCTTGAAGGGGAATGATTCCGCCTTCTTTTATGAAATAGGCCGGAAGGTCGCCTGGCTTGTTGGGAAGAACTTGATGTCCCGAATAGGGTTTTCTTCCCTCAAACCACGTTCCTTCTGGGAGAGAAACCGAAACTTCCTTAGCCCCCTTGTCGAAGATGGGACAGGCCAAGATCGAATTTCCGCAGAAGAAGCAATCTGCCTCCTCATCATAATCTGGGTATTTCATGAACACCGGGTAAATCATTGGATGGTAACTCTCAACCGCATTCATGGCCTCGCTGTATAAATAGGGGAGCAACTTCTGCCTCAAGGCGAATAAAGCCTCGACTTTCTCTTTTAGCTTTGGATAAAGCCAAGGCATCGTCGAAGACCCATCAGGATTCCAGGAGTGCAAGGTGAATCTAGGGGTGAAGATTCCATAGGCGATCCAACGCAAGAAGAGCTCTTCGCTTGGCTTTTCTCCGGCGAAGCCTCCGATGTCTTGACCGATGAAGGCGAATCCCGTTAAAGCGGAAGTCATCGCCATCTTGTGATTGCCTCTAAAATCCTCGAACGATGTGTTATTGTCCCCAGTCCAAGTTTGGCAAACGCGTTGAAAACCCGCGCAGGCGGAACGGGTGACCGCCATATGCCTTTTGTCGTTTGGCACAGCCTCATTTGAGGCGTTTGCCATAAGCAAAGAGAAGAGGGGCCTAATCAATTTCGCTTGCACTGGGTGCCCGAATCCGTCCGCGTTGACCCCTTCGTCATGAATATCGTATTCGTTGTTGTCATTCCAAATGGAGTCGTAGCCAAGATCGACGAGATTCTCTTTGACACACTTGGTCCAGAACTCGTAGGCTCCATCGTTTGTAAAATCGAGATAGCTGCCCATTCCTCCCCAAAAGGGGAAGACGTAAGGGGAGCCGTCTTTGTAATGAAGGAACCATCCGCGTTCCTTTATATATTGGTATAAAGGGTGGCTGGTTAAAAAAGCTGGTTTGATGTTCGGCAGGAAATGAATGCCCAACTCCTTGAATTCGTTTGCAAAGCCTTTGGGGTCAGGGAATTTCTCTTTGTTCCAATGGAAGACGCAGCGTTTGTCACCGATTTGGGTATAACCGCTGGAAAGATAGAAGCCGCCGCAGTCAATTGAATAGTCTTTGCATTTATCCGCGAACCCGCGCAACGCTTCCATGGGGTGGTCAGAATCCGTATAGGCCATCGTGGAACCACAGTATTTGAAGCTCCATTTGGGGGGCAAGAAGGATTTGCCGGTCAGGTGGGCGAAACGTTCAACAATTTCTTCAACCGTTCCAAAGATGACGTAGTAGACGAGGGCGTCTTCTTCACAGTGAAAATGCTTGTAGGGCTCATAATAGTTGTTGTGCTCCCTACCGAAGTCGATTTCCCCATTGGTATAGGTGTCGTAGAAAATCCCATACGCCCCCACGCTGTTTTTGCAGATGAAGAAAGGAATTTGCTTATAAAGGGGATCGCTTTCATTCGCATCGAAGCCAAGCGCATCGAAAGTCTCCAATTTGAAGGAATGGAGGTTCTTATTCACGGGCCCTGTCTTATCCCCTAGGCCATAGATATGCTCGTCTTGCTCTCTAGAGAGGTAATGATAGCTGCCTTTGCCCATTTCCCCTTCGAAGTTATAGGCAAGAATCTCTCGATCGGCGAAGAATCTCTTTCCGTCTTTGAAATAATGGATGAGGAAGTTATGAAGGTCCACTTTGACGGTCACGTCGTCGATTTGGAATTCGTTGTCTTTCTCTTGAGCGATTTCCTCTAAGCTCTCATTCGACAAACGATCTCTGCCATGGCGTGGCATGGCGGAAGTGCCGGGGCAAATGGAAAAAGTGGGGAAGAGATTCTCCTTGTTTTTATAGATTGCCACTCGAAGGATATGATTGAAAAAATCCAATTGGGCATAGTTCCCGTCCGCGACATAGAGCCTTTTTGCGGGCTTTTTCTCAATCAAAATGAATTTATGTTCGTATTTCATTTCGGATCTCCAAGAAAGGTGTTTCTCAATAATTGCAGTTTATTTGGCTTACCCATTTTCGTTTCACTGGTTCGGACGCAAAGGGCTTTTCCTTTTTCCTTTTCCCATAAGGGCAAGCCCTCTCCATTTGGGTTGCCGCTCCGAGCGAAGTTTGCGAAGTAGCGCATGAGCATCTCCGAGACTTTCTTATCCTCGTCATTGTAAGGTCTCCAAGAACTATCGAGGGTCCCAAAGGCGTAGCGGATGTCGCAAGAATGGAAGGCTTTGTTGCCGTCTCCTTTTGCGTCCACGTCGAAGTAATAAACATACGCATCGTTCTTTTTCGCATAAGAAAGACCCATATGCGCTAGGATTGCCGTGTACATATCGTTGTTCGTGAAGCCGACGATTGTAGGAATCTCGATTTTGTTCTTAAACAGCTCCTCTTGGCTCTTATCCAGATAATAATGATCGACCATCGTCATCGTGGAGATCAGATTGTCTTTCCTTTTGCCTTTGATGATCTCCAAGGCATCAAATATTTTCTTGGGCTCAATTGCTATGAATTCTTCTAGGGTGTTGCAGCCGCATTCCTTCATGACGTCCAGCCAATATTCTCTTCTTTCTTCCACGGGTTTCGGGGTGCCCATGGATGGGAATTTGCCAGCGCCGGACATCATGATGGCTTTATCGAAAATGCCCTCGCATTTTTTGGAGAGAAGCATGGTTTGAATGGACATCGCCCCTGCGCTTTGGCCCATGATGGTGATGTTCCTAGGGTCGCCACCGAAGTCCGCGATATGCTTCCTGACCCATTTTAGGGCGGTTGCTTGATCATCCAATCCGAAATTCCCTTCGTGGCCGTATCGCTTGCTCGTCTCTTCGTGGGTGAAATAGCCGAAAACCCCGACTCGATACTGGATGAAAACCGTGACAATGCCTAGTTTGGCTAGGGCGTCACCATCGAAGCCTGATTCGCTGTTGGCTCCGCTATCAAAACCTCCTCCATGGATGAAAACGATGACGGGGTAGATGCCTTTTTCCTTGGGAGTGAAGATATTGAGGTTCAAGCAGTCCTCAGAATAGTGGAAGGACAAGCTCTCCCGGAATTCCTTGTGATAGAACATCCTCTCCGGTATTTCAAGATGAGCGTAGTAGCAACGTTTTTGAATGCAAGCATCCCCGAAATGGGTCGCGTCGAATTCTTCGCCGAGGGAATCGGTTTCTTTCGCATAGGCAAAGCGTTCCGCTTTCGCATAAGGGATTCCTAGATAGGCATAGGAGTTCGCTTCTTCTAACCCTTTGACTATTCCTAAAGACGTGTGGGTGTTTACCGTTTCGATCTGTTTCTCTTCGCCCATATTCTTGCCTTTCTAAAGAGATGATTTGCTAGGAAAAATGATAATCTAGCTCACATCTTTTTCCCATAGTTTCTTAAGCAAGTTAATTAATTATGCCGGGTCTTGCTTAACAAATTGAATATGGCAAAATATGGGCGCATCGGAGGACCTCGAACGTATTCGAAGGTCGGAAAAGATGTCCGCTGATCGCTTCGGGAGCCCTTGCTTGCGTACGAGCTTGGGCGAAGAACGAAAAGAATGGGCAGCGCTTCTGGCTTGGAGGTCCTTTTCTATGAACATCATTCGCGACAACGTAAAGAAGCTTTTTCTGCGTTTCCTTTTTCCATCTTTTGGCTCGGCCATCATCGCTTCGGTTTACTCTCTGGTTGATTTAGCAATGGTTGGTCAATACCAAGGAAGCGAAGGGACGGCGGCTTTAGCAGCGGTGGCTCCTTTATGGAACGTTGTCTATAGCATTGGCTTATGGGGAGGGATTGGAGGCTCCGTGCTCTATAGCGAAGCGAAGGGAAGGGGCTGTGACAAAAAGGAAAGAAATCAATTCTTTACAACGTCTCTAATTATCACCTTGGTGCTTTTACTGGCTTTTTGCGGTGCTTTTATTTTCTTTAAAGCGCAAATCTTTACTTTTTTCGGAGCAAGTGAGGATCTTCTACCTCTCTGCGAGGAATATGTTCTTCCCATTCTCTTTGTCTTGCCGACCTTTGGAATTAATCAGTTTTTGGCCTCGTTCTTACGCAACGACGATGATCCTAACCTGGCGATGGGGGCCGTGCTGGGCGGCGGCGTATTTAACGTAGTGGGGGATTATGTCTTTGTCTTCGTTTTTAATCTCGGCATGTTTGGGGCTGGCTTAGCAACAGCGATTGGCAGCGTGCTGACCTTGCTTCTTATGCTGATTCACTTTCTCAAGAAGAAGAATACTTTGGGTGTTTCCTTCGAAAGAGGGTTCTTTCTGCGGTCCTGGAGGATTTTGCGGAGCGGTTTCTCTAGTTTCTTTGTGGACTTCGCGATGGGCGTCGTCACGGTTTTCTTCAATCAACAGGTAATGAAGCATCTTGGAGCGGATGCGCTTTCTGTTTATGGCGTCATTCTTAACGTGAATACTTTCGTGCAATGCTGCGCTTATGGGGTAGGACAAGCCGCGCAGCCCATCATAAGCGCTAATTTTGGCGCGAAGGAAGGAGGCAGAGTTAAACTTACGCTGCGTTATTGCCTGGTCGCGGTAGCCATTATTTCAACAATATGGGGAGTTTTTTCCCTTTGCTTCCCGAACCTTTATTTACGCTTGTTTGTTTCCAACGCGGAGGATCTGTTCGCAATCTCAGAAGTGGCGGTGAGATTATATGCGGTTGGTTTTTTCGTTCTGCCTTTCAACGTGTTTTCAACTTACTATTTCCAATCCATTTTGAAAAGCGGGACGGCCTTTCTCGTTTCGATGCTGCGTGGTTTCGTTTTGAGCGTCGCCTTTATATTCCTTATTCCGTATCTTTTTGGAGCGAATGCCTTATGGCTTGCTCTTCCTTGCGCGGAAATTGTCACGATGGTTTTGGCCGTCGTCATGATGGTTATTTATACTAAAAGACTTCCTTGCGACGAAGACTTAACGAATAAGCGTTCTTGAACCGTCTTCCTCACCCTTGCTTCCTGGGGTAAGATTTGCCTTATGAAATTGGGAATCAAAAAAGAAGCCACGTCCCTCGCGGTTTTCCTTTTGTCTTTCCTCGCCGTATTCATTACTTGTTTCGCCCTGGTGAAAAGCGACTCCAACATGAACAGCAAGCAGGGGCTTCCCGACTTGGCGGACTGCAGCCTTGATTTCAACGGCTATGAATTCGGGGAAACTTACGTCAAGCAGCACATGAAGGGCGAATACGAATTCTTTTACAACAAGTGGATCGTCGAAGAAAACTACACGGGTGAGCCGGATTGCCGCGTGAATGTGCCTCATCATTACAAAGATACGGTCTTAAACGGGGAGAGGTTGAGCAACGAAGGATATTCCTCTTATAGGGTCTATGTGAAGGGGCTTCCCGTTGGAACAAAAATCTGGTTCATCAACAACAATTTCGTTGGGGGATTTTACGCTTACATCAACTCTGAACTTGCCTTGAAATACGGGACGAGGGCCAAAACGGGGACTTGCTTTAGCAACGGGGGAGACGACATGACCGCGGAATATGTGGTCAAGGACAGCAATCCTTTGACGGTAGTCTTCGAGGTATCCTCCAGCTATCAAGGCGGGCTGACTTCGCCGGCGAGGCTCGTCATCAACACACTTGGCAGGAATCCCACCTCTCAATATCTCACGAACAATATTGGCTTTGTGATGATGGGCCTCATCCTTGGCCTGCTCGTTTTCTCTTTCGTGATCAATCTTGGCGCGACGAAACGCGATTTCTCTTTCTCCCTCGTGATGGGCCTTATCACGATCATGACTTTCTTCTCCATCGATGTTTATTGGAGGGTGCTCTCTATTTTCCGGACGAACACTTATAACCCGATCATCTTCATTAATCTTCTAATCGCGACGGCTTTGCCTTTTGCTTTGTATTTTCACCTCGTGAAAAGCCAGAAGATAAAGCATCACTGGGCTTATCCGATCGCCTTTGGCGGTATCTCCACTTTATCGGTCATCTTCTATTTCACTCTGATTGGGACCTTCTACCAGGTGATTCCTTTGATGTGTTCTTTGCTTAGCTTAGCGTTGCTGCTTATCCCCCTCACGGAAGGGATGTTCGAGGGGAGCAAAGTCAATCTTGCCTTCGTCTTCATGATTTTCTCTTTGCTCACTTACTACGCCATCACTTTCTTTGATTTGGAGAACGTCATGATCGCCGGGACGGAGCGAAGCATTTCTTACGTGATGTTTCCGATCATCATCATCGTCATCGTGCTCTACCGCCTGGCGACCGTGACCAAGACAAAACGCTACATCAAGGCTTTGGAAAAAGAGCAAAAGGCCCTCGAAATGAAGGCCGAGGCCCTTGTTGAGCAGATCAAGCCCCATTATGTCTTCAATTGCCTCTCTTCCATTCAAGGCGCCTATCAAGAAAATAGCAAGAAAGGGGAGAAAATGCTTTCAACCTTCTCAAAACACCTGAGAAACAGCCTTGAAGTCTCTTCCAAACTCGTTCCTTTTCAGAAAGAAGTGGAACGTATCTTGAATTACGTGGAGTTAGAGAACATGAGGAAAGAGAAGAAGGTGGAACTGCTTCTTAATTTGGAAGAGACGGATTTCTTGATCCCTCCCTTAAGTTTAGAGCCTTTCGTCGAGAATGCCTTTAAGCACGGCGAATTGGAGGAAAGAAGCGAGGGGTATGTCTCTCTTTCAAGCTTTGAAGAAGAAAAAGACTATCTCATCCTTATCGAGGACAACGGGATCGGCTTCGACGTGAATCAAGCGAAACCTGATTCTGTTGGCATCAAAAACGCGAAGGAGAGATTGAAAATCCTTTGCGGGGCCGAAGCGAATATAGCCTCGAGACAGGGCGAGGGCACCAAAGTCGAAATAAGAATCCCCAAGGAGCATAAAGATGAACACGATCGTGCTTGATGATGAAAAAGAATCCCTGCTTACGTTTGCCTCGCACGCGATTGACGTGCCGAACCTGAGTCTCAACGTCTTCTCTTCCCATTATGAGGAGGCGCTTAATTACGCGCGCTCCCACAAGGTGGATGCCGCTTTTCTTGACATTGTGATGCCCGGGGTGGATGGGGTGAGCTTCGCGAAGTCTTTGATCGACATCTCCCCCAACATCAAAATCGTTTTTATCACAGGCTACGCCCAAGACGAAGAGGCGATTCGAAAAGAGATAGGCCCGAATTTCTTCGCCTTCTGCTACAAGCCTTATGATGAGCGAACCATCCTCGAGATTATCGCGAGGATGATGTGCGAGGATAAACCGCTCATCGAATTCAGGACGTTCCCTCGGTTTGATATGTTCTTGAATGGGGTCCTCGTGGATTTTGAAAGGGCGAAAGCAAAAGAGCTCCTCGCCTTGCTTGTAGATCATCGCGGGGGAGAGGTGACAATTGAAGAGGCCGTCACCAAGCTTTGGGTGGATAAGGATTATGAGCTCGCCGCGAGGCTTTATCGTGACGCGACCAGCAGGCTCAGGATGAAATTAAGCGAGTACGGGGTGCCTTATTTGGTGGATTTTGCAAGAGGAAGGGCCTCGCTTAACTGTGAATACGCTTCTTGCGATTACTGGGATTATTTAGATGGGGAAAACCCATTGTTCAAAGGGGAATACATGCGCCCTTACGAATGGGCCGTCGAGCAAGAGAACTACATGAGCAAGTAACTTTACTCTTCGTTTAGGCGTTCTTCTAACTGCACGAATTCTTTGAAGCGAGGAAGTGCGAACTCAATTTTTCCTCTTCCCCCCGAAAGAATAATCCCTTTGTCTAGAAGCCTGGTTTTGTAGGTTTGAAGATTGCCGTTGCTCATTTTGACCAGCTTGCAAATTTCCTTCTGCGAAGAAGTTTTTGCCAAAGCAAACAAGAAATCCTTTTCTCTTGGGGTCAGCATCTCCCATGAGAGCGAGTAAGAGTTTTTGATCAGCTTGCGGTCATATTCCTCCAAAATGTTTGCGTCTTTGCCATTTTGAAATAGAAGCGAGCCGATAAGCTGGTATCCATAGGCATAGCCTTTGGTGTGCTTTGCGTATTTTATGGCTTCGTCTTCGCTTAGGTTCAAAAGCTTCTTATAAGAGTAAATGATGTCATAAATGCTTAGAGGCTCTAAAACAAGCTTTGGCGCCCTCAAAAAGAAAGTCAGGCTCCGATTTCTTTCTAGCCCTGACACATTCTCGTAAAGACCGGTCATAAGAAGAAACACCGCGTAGTTGGCGCGAATCAATTGTTGATAGGTATAGGCGAAAGATTTGATGTTTTCGTTTGCGGAAACATCGTCGATCGTAATGAGAACTTTTTTTCCTTTTTTCTTCAAATATTCCAGCATCGTTTCGATCAAAGATGGGAGATTTGAGACTTCTTCCTTACCTTTCAAAGAAAAAGTCAAGCCTTCGAAGGAAAAGGAGAACTCCGGTTGTAAAAAAAGTTTTTTAAGTTTCCCTTTTTCATAGAGCTTTGCGGCGAATTGCTCTTGCAGATTCATGAAAGGATTTAGATCAATGATCAGATACCCATCTTGTTCGAAGGACTCGCTCAAAGCAGTGAGCAATACGGTTTTGCCACAGCCTCTTGGCCCTGAAATGATGCAGACTTTTGAATCAGGGCTCGGATCGTTGAACATCGCTTTTATGAAGTGAAAATCTTTTTCCCGTGGAACAAAACTCTGGGGCAATTCGCCGAAAGTGATGTTAAATGGATTGCTCATTTTAAGACTTACCTCCGTTGACATTATACCATAGAAACCTTTGGTCATTCATCATAACTTTTGGTCATCTTTGGTCATTTCCAATTCTTTGGGTGCCTATGATAAGATTTTTGGCAAATAAGGAGCCCAACCATGCCTTGGAAAGAAGTCACCGATACCTTCAGCGAGAAGCAACGCCACTACAAAGACACTTATCTAGAAATTGATCAGGTTTATTTCAACAAGAAAGATGAACCTGTCTGCGAAGTCAGCATTTTCTCTTCAAAGACCAGCCCTTATGAAATCTATCTCACCTACGGGAAGCTTTACGGGATCATCTATACCGATGAGAAACGCGGCTATGACCTTCAAAAGGAGATTATGTCGGTTTTTGAAGAAGAATATAAGAAAAACAACTCCAAAGAGCCGTCTAAGAAATTCATCGATGAATTTAGGAAAAAGTATCACGTCGAGATAGCGATGGATACCTTTTTTGATGCGGATATGACGAAGATGGCCGAGGCCTTTGATTCATTGTTCAAGGATTTCTGATAGGGCTGGCAATTTTTCAGGGCCGCCAACGGAGCAAAATAAACATTGCCCTCTCTTCTTTTCGCTTTCGCATGTCCGACCATGACACTCGCGTTTCGTTTTGCGTCCGTTTCTTTGCTGGCTGAAACTCAAGAACGGCATCCTCCGCGGGTTAAAAATCAAATAACGATACACGTGTCCTCTTAATGGTGAAGTTGGACTAATTTCTACGGGCTGTCCTTCCTTATAATACCGTGGCTTAGAAAGTCAAAAGCCGCCATGATCGATTTGAAAGAGTTCTACAAAAGCGTGGACGCCGATGCGGACGAAGTTGTGATCCGTTTGGGCGGGAACGCAAGTCTTGTGAAACGATTCCTCAGGAAGTTCTTAGACGACAAGTGCTTCTCGGATTTGCTCACCGCTCTTGAAAAAGACGATATGCGTTCTGCTTTCAGGGCCGCCCATACTCTTAAAGGAGTCGCTGCGAATCTTGGCATGCAGACCCTCTTTGTCGAAGCTTCGGAAGTGGCTGAACTTTTGCAAGACGGAAAGCTTGAAGAAGGCAAAAGAGCCGTTTCAGCGTTGCAAGAAGAGTATTTCAGGGTGCGTTCTTTAATTGAAAATCTTGCCTGATTTCCTTTTTTTGACTTCCTTTCCCCTTTATTTGAAACAGGTTTTCTTTAAACTCATATCTTTCGTGGGCGGAGGAGGAAACACTATGGCTCTGGTTTTTAAAAACCAGACATCCCTTTTGATGTCTAACCTTTCAAGGCCTTCTTTTCCGTGAGTTCTCGTTCCCACTTTCTGGGAGTTTAGAAAATGGTCATTCAAAAAGCGAATGGACAGATAGATGGTAGGCCTAAAAAGCGAAAAATAGCAGAGACGTGAAAAGCCAAAGGCGCATAAGAGAGACTTGGGATATTAATTTTTTAAGCGAGTTAAAAAACTCCTAGGAAAGCGCTTCCAACTTTGGTATACTTTTCCAAAGGAAAGGCTTTTTCAAATATGGAAGAAGAAACAAAAACTGAGACTAAGACCGACCGTTCTTACATCTCGCAAACTTCCGGGTTGCAAGGAAAAGACTACATTGGCTACGCCTTAGGCGACTTTGCTGGCTGTCTTTGCTTCTCAACGGTCACGACGATCCTCCAGAAGTACTACACGGACATTTTGGGATTGTACCCTCTGTTCATCATGATCATGTTCATCGTCGCCCGCGTGTGGGACGCGATCAATGACCCAATCATGGGACGCATCGTCGACATCCGCCGCCCTGGAAAGGACGGGCGTTACCGTCCTTGGATGAAATGGGTGGCTATCCCGCTTTGCTTGTCCACAATCTTAATGTTCCTTCCCTGGTCAGAAATGGCAGCCGCGATGGGCAAAGTCGGCATCGCCGTTTATGCGACCATCACCTACATCATTTTCGGCATGGTTTACACCATCCATCAGATTCCTTATGGTTCTCTTGCTAGCGTCGTCACGACCGACGCCAAAGAAAGGAACAAACTCTCCGTTTTCCGCTCCGCCGGCGCCGCACTTGGCTCCATGCCTATTCTCATTCTCACTATGTTCTATTCAAAAGGCGTGGTGGATGATGCCGGAAATCCTGTGATCGGCGAAAATGGGAAGCAATTGTCCCAAGTTCAATATTTGCCGATCATCATTGGCGTTTCCGTACTTGCCGTCGTTGGCTGCGTGCTTCTATTCGTGGCTTATCGGAACAACAAAGAAAGAGTCGTTGCCAAACCCGCCGAGCACAAGAAAGGCGAAACCTGGCGTATCGCGAAGAATCTCCTTAAGAACCACAACTTCGTCGCAATCTGCCTAGTGGGCCTCTTGCTTCTTGCCGCGCAGATGTTCACGCAGTCTTTCTACACTTACCTCTTCAACGATCTTTTCTCGGCGAACTGGATGAACCTTGCTTCTCAGGCCTGCTCTTACGGGCCAATGGTCGTGCTTATGTTCTTCGCTGGCAAACTCGTCAGGAAATTCGGAAAAAAAGAAATCTGCGCCGTCGGCGGCATTGTGGCAGCCGTGCCTAATGTTGTCCTCATTTTCCTTAAAGACGCGGTCGTCGCTACTCCAATTCTCTTCTTGCCCTTCTGCCTGATCAGCGGCATCGGTATTTCCATCATCACCCTTGAGATGTGGGCCCTTGCCACCGATGCGATTGACGATGTTGAGGTTAAAACGGGCCTTCGCAACGACGGCTCTTCCTACTCGACCTTCATGTTCTTCCGCAAGATGGGTCAGGTCCTCGCCGCCGTCTGCGTCAACGTCGCCCTCATCGCCATGAACTACAAGTCCGGCAGCGGGCAGGTCCAAACCGCGGAGACGCTGAACACGATGTATTACATGGCTACCGCGATCCCTGCTGGATTATTCGCTCTCCTTGGCCTCGTCTTGATCTTCCTTTATGGCCTCAGCAAAAAGAAGACCGATGAGCTTCAGGACAAGAAAGAGGAACTTCTCGCGAAGCAAGTCCAGAACAACGAAGTCACGATCGGCGAGTAAGCCTAGTCTTCAAAAGTCTTGTTAAAGGCGCCTAGAGCGCCTTTTATTTCGTTGATTTCCTGGTAGTTCTCGTAGACGCAGATTTTGCCCAAATCAAAGTCAGGCTTCAAAGAGATGATTTGCTTTTTCAAAAGACTAATTACCTCCTCAGAAGTCAGCAAAGCGCCGGAAAGAATGACCTTTTGCAGGGATAATAAGGAATCCGCATTGCAAAGAGCGAAAGAAAGTACAGTTAGAATCTTGTTCAGTTTTGCCTTGTCTTTCTGAATTAGGGCCATCCCCTCCTTCTCTTCGACTTCCTGCCCCAAAAGGGAGGAATAGGAGATCGTATCTTCGACGGTCTTATCCTGATAGAAGGTGTGGCCAAGCTCCGAGGCAGCTCCTAGAGGCTTTCCATTCGTATAGATTGAAGACCCTAGGCCCGGGCCATATTTCACGAGGAGGAAGTTCTTATCCTCGTAGTGAGACAAGGAGTAGATGGAGGCGAGGCAATCGACGTTGTTGAAAATATAGTAGGGGATTGCGCATCTCTCCATTTCCTTAAATAGGTCAGGGTAACGCGCCTTGAATGATTCGAGGCTGGCCTCCCCTCGGATGGTAATGCCAATTCCTATAATTTTGCTCTTGGATTTCAAGAGGAGGTCGCTTAGGGAAATAGATGTGTCATCTGAGCTAGAGGCCAGCTTCCCGGAGAAATCTACGAGATTGAAATAGGAATGGTGTTTCCTGACGTCGATGCTTAAGAAGGTGCCGTAATTCGGGTTTAAGGTGACGCACAGTTCCTTTCTGCCAACTTTCTGACTGTTTTTGCTGCGGGTTTCAAGGACCAAACCTTCGCTGATCAAAGGCTTTAAGGCCAAGGTCAAGGCGGCATTAGTCAAGGCGAGTTTCGAGGCAAGCAAAGTCCTCGTGGAGCTTTTTTCCACAAGCAGGATGCGAATAATTGTCTTCTGCGTCTTGGTGAGAGCCATAATTTACAAGAATAGTGTAACCCCTGAAATAAGCAATAGCACGCAAGTAATCTTCATGAAAACGTTTTTTGAGAGTTTGGGGGCGATAAAGGAACCGATAACCAAAGAGAGGACGGTCGCCGCTGCCCCGATGCCGAAAAGAACCCATACGTGATCCGTGAATAGGCCGTCCACCATCTCCGTGGTGAAGAGCATGGAGTTCAAAATGATCCAAAGGAGCGAGAGTGTGGATCGGAATTTGTTTTTTTCCTTGAACTCGTGAAGGGCGTAGACGACTACGAATGGACCGCCTGAGACATATAGCTTGTGCATAATCCCCCCTAGGAATAGGAAAAGGATCATCAGCCATAAAGGAAGACTTACCTTCTCGAAGTCCACGAAGAAAAAAACAATCGCGATGATGATTACAAGGGAGGCGTATACGTACAAAAGAATC
>CAVKPZ010000056.1:0-13216 GCA_963658395.1 Lachnospiraceae bacterium
GAGGTCCATGAGACGAACGATGATGGCTGTGTGATGACGGTCTTGCTCCGCTCTCACCTCCTCGGAATACAATCCTCCGCCGCTAAAGAAATTCAAAGAGTTCTCCAGCTCGAGTATTGTGTCTTTCGGAGCTGGAATCACGATGGGACCATCCTTGTTGAGAATCTCTTCGTATAGTCCAGGGCTGAGGAAATCGCAGACGCTTTTCATCTTCTCCTTGAGACAATAGAGGTCTCGGTGATATTCCGGAATGTCAGAGGCAGGGGTGGTCTTTTTGATTTCCTGGACGTCGCCTGGTTTGATGAGGACGATGCTCTCCAAAGCAGGAGTAGGAATTTCTTGCCCGTTGACGATGTTAGTTATTTCTCCCGAGATACAATAGGTGAACTCGAAGAAGACGTGCGTGTGCTTGCCGATGTTTTGGTTATAAAGGAATGCGGTGAAGAAGGAGGTTTCGATTGTTTTTCGCCCATACACCTCAATCTGGGCGCTCTGCTTGCTCATGTTTCTATTCTCTCATTTGAAATTGAATTTAGGAAGAAAACGAAAAAGAAAAGCCAATCTTTTTGTGTAGTTCCCATGGCATCGGAAAAAAATAAAAACGAGCAAGGCAAAAAAATGTAAATTGGTGTCAATGACTTGATAGAGAGTAAGCGGTTTCACTGTTAAAATTCATCATAGTAAAGCGAGATTCGGTTAAGGTTTCTAGCTTCCCTCGATATGATCTCATTCGCGTTAGGAAAAACTCTCGTCGCCACATCGTCAGTCTTCTTTGCTACGCTTTCGGGCGCCAATATCTCCGCGACCTTGAAACATAACGGGAAAAGCGAGGCGGAGCTCACCTGCGTTTCCTCACTTAACTATGATGATTTCAAGGCGAAAGTCGATACCAAAGTTTCTGAATACAACATCGCTTCCGGCTATAGCGATGCAATCACGGTGAAATCCGTTTCTTCTACCGAAGGCGGATATAACGTCAAAGTTGCCTTGCGTAGAGCCGACAAAGTGAAAATCCAAGGGAGCTTTCAATATTCCTCTTGGAGCGAGTTCGCCGTGGAAGGAAGCGAAGCCAAAAAGCTCGTCGAGAATGGCGCAAAAGGCAACATCTCCACGACCGTCCAGGCTTATTACGAAGGCAAACTCGCCAGTGTTTCCATCTCCCGTTCTGACCGTGTCGAGGTGAAACCTTATAACGTTAGCGGAGAAAGCGTCGAAACTGAAATCTTCCTAAACGAGGCTGCTTCTGCGGGGAAAAACGACAAGATGCTTTTCTTCCGCGTCTTTGATGTCTCTAGTGTGAGCAAGGTCAGCCTTTCTCTTCCCGGAACCCTCCGTTACGTGGGAGGCGAAGGAGTCAAGGCGAATGGTTCAAGCGAAGTCGAGATTACCCCTGTGAACGTGCCCGTCACCGTCACCAAAACCATCACCTACGAAGAAGGCGGCGTTGAGAAAACCAAGACAGAGTCCGAAAAGAAAACCGATGCGCTTGGCTTCGTCGGTTATTTCGTTTATACGCAGTCTCTTTCGTCCTTTGCCATCACCATGATTTGCATCGGGTCCGTCTTAGGTGCAGGCCTTATCGCCGCTTTCCTTCTTTACATCTATCGTCTTGGCAAGAAAGAGCAAGCCAAGATAAAGGAGGGCAAATGAACAAGAAACAGAGCACGATGGCTCTGGGCTTCAAGGCCTTTGCCCGCTCCTCGACCGTGAAGTGCGTGAAGAAGCACTGGATGCTTTATCTTCTCGTTTTGCCGGCGGTGGTGATGATTGCGATCTTCTCCTATGGGCCGATGTTCGGCCTCATCATCGCTTTCCAGGATTACCGGCTTGGCGATGGGGTCTTCGGATCCGAATTCGTTGGCTTCTCCGTCTTCAACCAGATTCTTTTCGACCCTTCGAGTGCTTCCTATTTGGAATTCCGCAACACGGTCCTCATCTCTTTGCTAAGGATCGCAACGAATTTTCCAATCATTCTCATCTTTACTTTATTGCTTCATGAGATTGGCAACAAGCGCGCTAGAAGCGCCGTTCAGGGCATCTCCTACATTCCTTTCTTTATCTCTTGGATCTCCGTGGGAGGAATGGCTTATAACCTCTTCGCCCTCGATGGAGGCATCTTCAATTCGATCATCCAGTTCTTTGGGGGGACTCCGATTGCTTGGTATAACGAATCCAAGTACTGGTGGGCAATCCTCTCTTTCTCCTCCCTTTGGAAAGGCATGGGCTGGGCGACTTTGATTTACATGTCTGGCTTAGGGTCGATTTCCCAAGACCTATACGATGCCTGTGAGATCGACGGAGGAGGAAGGTTTCGCAAAATGATCCACGTCACCTTGCCAGGGCTAGCTAACGTCATCATCCTGCAGCTCATCCTCGATGTGGGAGGCATTATGAACGACAACTACGACATGATCCTGGCCATGATTAACGGCTCGCAATCGCTAAGTAGCGTCACCCGTGTGGTCGGGACGCTCGAGTACGAGGCGATTGTCGGGGGCTCCCAATACTCAAGAGCAACCGCTTATTCGTTAGTAAGAGGGGTCATCGGCATGGTGCTCGTCCTTTTGGCGAATCGTCTTGCCAAGAAAACCGACAACGAGGGACTGCTATGAGAATGAAGAAAAAGCATTTCCATATTCCGGCGTTCGAGTCCATCAACGCCCTCGTCATGGTCCTGATTTGCCTGATTTGCATCATCCCTTTCTGGATCATCCTCACTTCCTCTTTCTCCTCGAATACCATCCTTCAGAAAGAAGGGGTCTCGCTCCTGTTCAAGGGATTCAACTTTGAGGGTTACGCCTTTCTTTTCTCGATGAGCGATGTTTTCCTCCATTCGATTTGGATTTCCTTCATCGTCTCATTATCCGCGGCCCTCATCTCCGTCTTCTGCGCGACTAGCGCCGCCTACGTCCTTTCCAAAAAGTACCTCAAAGGAAGAAAGATTCTGAACGTCTTCTTCGTGATCACAATGTTCTTCTCCGGCGGCACCATTCCGACTTATCTCGTTATCCGCGGCATTGGAATCTACGACAGCATCTGGGCCCTCATTCTTCCCGGGGCTTTATCAACCTACGCCATCTTGCTGATGCGCAACTTCTTCTATGGCATCCCAAAAGAGCTAGAAGAAGCCGCGGTGGTGGACGGGGCCAATGATTTGCAGATCCTCGTCCGTATCTACTTGCCTCTAGCCGTTCCGATGATGCTCACCGTCGGGATCATGACCTTCGTCGGGAAGTGGAACGAATGGCTGCCCTCCTTGCTTTATGTCGCTAGCGGCAACAAGTCCTTGTGGAGCGCTCAATACGTCTTAAGACAAATCCTCACCGACATGCAAAGCCTCTATGGCTCTAGCGTCGGTGGCACCATCAGCGACGCACCGCTTATCCAAGCCAAAAACGCCGCCATCGTCATCATCGTCTTTCCACTCGTCGCGATGACGCCACTTCTTCACAAGTATTACATCAAGGGCCTAACCGATGGCTCAGTCAAAGGATAAAAAGGAGGCAAAAACCATGCCAAAGAAAACTTCGACCACTCTCTTGCTCTTCTCCGCAGCGCTTCTTTCTTCTTGCGGAGGAGGTGCGACCCCCGCGGTATCATCGTCTACTTCGAGTTCGCAAGCCCCAATTGTTCGTCCTGCTGGCGACAAGATCGTCATCTATTCCGGCGGTTCAAGCGAATTCAGTTGGGTGAAAGGCTCCGAGGAAGACAAAATCATCTCCTATATCGAAGACAAGTATTACGATGATACGGGCAATTCGGTGGATTTTGAGATCTCTTATCTAGGCGAAGACATGCAGACGAAACTCTCTAGTGAGCTCGCCGCAGGCAGCCAAATCGATTTGGTCATCTCCCATACCCGCGGAGGTAACGGGGTCGACGACAAGCTCAAAGGCGAGTCGGATCATTATAACCTCTACGACGCGATTTACGACTACGCTCCGAATCTTTATAACGCCGTTTCGGGCGATCCCCTTGATTCCATGACGACCTCGAACGATGACACCGTCTGCATTCCTTCCGTCATCAATCCCTACAAATTCGGCATCTTGGTCCGCAAAGACCTGATGGAGAAAGCAGGGTACACCGACGAAGAAGCGAAAGTTGCACAAGGCTACACTCTCGTTGACAATCTCGACGATTTCGAAGCGATGTGCCTTAAGATGAATACTTTGACCGGCAATTCCTATGCGGTCACTGGCGCGGCTTGGGACTTAGAGAAAGTGGTGACTTTGGGCGCTTATTGCGATGCGGGCTATTTCTCTTCCGCGGTTGTGACCGAAGACGGCAAGGAACTCGTCATGAAAGGTGGTGCGACTAGCGCATACAAAGACGTGCTCGCCTTGGAATATAAGTGGGCGAATAACGGGGTCATCTCCAAGGAGGCGAACTCGATTCTCCTCAATGACGGCGAGACGAACTTCATCGCTGGCAAAACCGGCGTCTTCGTTCTCGATCCGACCATCCAGCATCTCATCAAAGTGGCCAGAAGAACCAAAGCGCAGAATCCAGAAGCCGAATTCACGGTTTTGGGTGCCTTGACCGCCCATAAGGGATCAACCAGAAAAGGATTCATGAGGAATCCGAGCGCTACTTTCGGGGCCGCGGTCACAAAAAAGAGCACACGGGTCAATCAAATCATGTCCTTCCTCAACTGGGTTTATGAGTCCGCGGATAACTATAACCTCTGCCGATATGGCATCGAAGGGACCCATTGGATCGACAATGGCGATGGGACTTATTCCTTCCCTAAGGGAAAGGAGTCCTATGCGACCTCGCCCGCTTACAGTGGAATTCTCACCCTCGTCGAGAACCAGCGCATCTCCGATTTGACTTACAAAGGCTATACGGCGGAAGAGCTTCATTGGATTAATGACATCGCCGGCAGCCCTGATAACTACATCAAAAACGATGTCATGGATTACCTTTTCACCCAGACCGATGAATATAACATCAAGCAAAACGCGGCGACCAATAAGCTTTATCAGATGGCCGTCGATGCCTGGACAGGCAAAGGCGACCCGAATGCTTTAAGCGCGGATGGCGTGAATTCCGTTTATGACTACACGGCCACCCAATACCGAAAAGACGTCGCCGAGATCGATCAATACAACACCGAGCAATATCACCTCATGAAAGCCAAAAGGCAGAACTAATGATCCCGTTAATTATCGCTTTGACATATCTTGAGCTTTATTCCTTCGCCCTTGCTCTTTTCTTGCATCGACAAGGGGTGAAACGCAGCTGGCTGTGCCTGATTCCTTTCGCTTGCTTCTATTTCTTGGACAAGCAGGTGAAGTGCTTCACGGTCATGACCATCAAAGTCAAATCGATGTTATTCGTCTCAATCGCGATGAGCCTAGTGATCCTAGGCGCTAGCCTCTACGCGACTTGGGGAAAAGCCACCCTTCCTGAAGACAGCGCGACTCCGCTCTCTCAGCTGATGCTTGTCCCCATATGCCTCGCCTCATTTGTGATGTGGGTGTCTTTCTCCTCCGTCAACATGAGGCTCCTCTTCCTCTCGGGGCATAGCTTCCGGCTCGATTGGCTGGTAAGCCTCACACTTTTGCCCCTCCCCGTCCTCTATTTGCTTTTCAAACCAAAGGAGAAACAAGCATGAAAATGAACCGCCTGCTGTTATTTGCTTCCCTTTTCGCCCTCGCTTCCTGCGCGGGGGGAGGGGGCGAAGTTTCCTCGTCTTTATCTTCTAGCGTGGAAGAGTCCTCCGCCATTACAAGCCAAGAACCCATCCAAACCGAGTTCATCGACGCGAAGAAGTCACCCGATTATCCTTCCATCAGCGAGGATATCGTTTACACCACCTATTATTTTGACAGCGTTTCTGGCGATGACGCCAACGAAGGCTTAGATGAGGCCCATCCGAAAAAGAGCCTCGATGCCGCCGCGGGAATTGCCAAGAACATCAAAGAAAGCGTGCCCACCAAATTGCTTTTCAAAGCAGGCAGCGAGTATACGGGCAAACTCACCCTTGAGAAATTCAAAGCCAAGGACGAATCGCCTTTGATCGTCGATGTCTATGGCAAGAGCGAGACTGCCTCTTATTGCAAAATCAACGGGCGCAGCAACGACAATTGCATTGAGGTCAAAGCCTCGAACATCCGTCTTGGCGGGTTTGAACTAACCGCGCCCGATGGTTTCAGAGGAATTCACGTCACCACCCCGAAAAAGGATGCGATGACCAATGTCGTGATTCACGACAACTACATCCACGACATCAACTTCAAATTGGATTCCTACGTTTTGCCTACGGACCAAAGCGAGCTAGACTCGACCTCCATTCAGAACATCTGCCCTGATTCGCGCTTCTCTTATAACTGTGGCGGCATCATCTTCGAAGCCGATACCCCCTTGGCGAAAGGGGCGTCATGGTATGAGAACATCTGGGTAGATGACAACATCATTGAGCGCGTGGCGAGAACCGGCGTCTGGGTTTTCTCCAATTGGGCGCAGCGCCCTGGCATCGACTGGGGGTCAAACCCTTATTACAACGATGACATCGGTTGGTATCCTCACCATAACGTCAATATCCGCGGGAACGATATTTTCTATAGCGGCGGAGACGGCGTCATCATCGGCGCCTCGGTGGATGGGTTCATCGAATACAATACCTGCTACCACGCGCAGTGCCTCCCCCGACCGAACTACGTCTGCGCTGGCATTTGGAGCCATTCCTGCAAGAATTTCGTCTTTCAATTCAATGAATCCGCCTATACGCATACGACTAGAGACGGCGAAGGGTTCGACATCGATATCGGCAATTCCAACATCCTCTTCCAATACAATTATGCCCACCATAATGACGGTGGCGGACTTCTTTGCTGCAACACCACGACGAATCTGGTGAAGTATGACAAAGAAGGAGAGATGGTTCTTGATGAGGATGGCTTGCCCATCATCGAGAAAACGATGGCCCCGTGGCACGATGTGACCGTGAAAAACAACGTCTTCTCCGATAATAGCAACGGAAACATCATTTATTCTGGCACCGTCAAGAATATCGATTTCAGCAATAACACTATCGTCATGAGCGGCGAGATTGCCAATGAGAGGGTGATCGATACGAAGGACTTCCAAACCGGCATTCCCGGCGAGGGATGGACGATGTCGAACAACATCTTCTACATGAGAAAGAAGAATACGGTCCGCTTTGAGATGAGCTTCTCCGTAGAAGGCGGATACAAATACGAGAACAACGTTTACTATAATTTCCCTTCCGACACCAAAGAAACGATGACGGGCTATGGGGAAAATAGCTTCATCGAGAAAAACCCTCAGTTCACTTCTGACATCGCTGAGCTTGGTTATGACAAGATCTTCAACTTCATTCCTAAAAACAAGGAGATGTTCCAAGGCGGCATCGATCTAAAGACGATGCTTCTTTATGACGCGAATGGCAACGACGCCTCTAATCTACGTTACTTCGGCGCCTTCGCAACTTCCGGAAAGGAGAGCTTATGAAACGCAAAGCATTACTTGTTTTGATGACTTTTGCGGGGATTTTGAGTCTTGTTTCCTGCAACAATACCCCAGCAAAAGACGATTCATCCTATTCTCCGATTTCCTTAGTGGAGGGCGCAGAGAACGTCTGGCTTGACCGCTATGAAGAAGCTGACATTTTGTTTTCCGAAAGGCATGATGGCTTAACCTATACTTCAAGCGATGAAAACGTCGTGACTGTTTCTAATGGCCGCCTTTTCGCCCAAGGAAAAGGAACGGCTATCGTTAAAGTAAGCGACGGCACGACCGAACTTTCTATCAATGTCAAAGTCCGCGATTCTGGGGTGAAGCCCGTCTTCTCTTTCCGGCGGTTCGACGCTTATCTAAATTGTGATACGTCCTTGCCTCAAGAAGTCTCCTATAACGGAAAAACGATGAGCACATCCATCGTTTATTCGGTCACAATCGCGGATACAAGCATCGCGAAATTTGAAAACGGGGCAATCCGAGGCTTAACTTTAGGTAAGACCACGATGGACGTCACCGCCGAATACAAAGGACTTACCCTTTCTCGCAAAGGAGTGACCTTGGAGATTAAGGAGCCTCTTTATATTGCTGCTTCCTCAAACGAAGTTGACCTTTATAAAGTTTCCACGAAGCTTGGCCGTTATTCCCTTGATGCGATTGTCTACGAAAAGGGCATCGCTTTGGAAGAAGCCGTGATTTCTTACTCCATCGTTGAAGGGTTTAACTGCGTTCGCCTTGATGGCAGCACCGTCTACGCGGTCGCTGAAGGTAGAGCAACCATTAAGGCCTCTTACCAAAAAGATGGGAATTCTGCAGAGTTATTGATTTACATCAATGTTGGCCCGAACTACGAAGAAGCGAGTTTTGTGAACCCTTCTTCCAAAGATAACTTCTATGAGAAGGTGGATGAGCATCCCGCTGGGCGAGATGAGGTCTATGCCTACTGCGCGGACAAGAACGTCTCTAGCGCGGATTGCTGGGAATCCCATATCGTGGAGAAAACCACCGACACGAAGATCGTCGACCTTTACCGCGAAGGGAAACGCTATTTCACCTACGATCTTTATTACACGAGCAACGAAAACCTTATGGTTGGCTGTTCCTCTCTTACTTCCTGGATCGCCGTTGGGGATTTCTTCCGCAAAGACTATTTGACCATCCTCAAAGATGGCGAGGTCTGCGATACGCTTGAGAAGAACACCTGGGTCACGATGGTCTATGACCTCAAGGCCCTTTGGAGCAGAAACCTTGGCTTGTCCTCCTATTTCTTCTTCTTCGTCAATGACGGCACGACCACCCAATACATCTCGAACGTCCGTTATTACCTCGACGATTCCTTCCTTCCGGACGAGAACCGCCACTACGAGAAGAAAGACGGATACACCCAGGCCACAAACGATGAATGGGATGTCCAAATTCCTGTGTCGAAATCGTATTCTAAAGGCCAGACGGACCCTGGCTTGGTGGTGAACCCAGAAGAGGTGCCTACCTATGGCTCTTCTAGTGATGCGCCCAATCGAAGCGGGGCGTATGCATATAAAACGAAGATTGCTTCCGTCTCGAAGAACGCGCTCGTCGTTTCGACTTCGATGAACGAGACTTATGACGACTCGCTCTATCGCCTTTCCAATCTTGGCTCCTATTACGCTTTCGACATCTATCCGACGCAAGAGACCACTCTTGATTTTGCAATCAATGGCGGCAATTCCGGTTATTACGCTTCCTGCGCGGCTAACGAGACCGCGTTAAGCCAATACGAAGATTGGCTCGTCGTCTATTCAGAGGGCAAACGTCTCAACACCCTGAAAGTCAACCAGTGGCAAACGGTCGTTTACTATTTCGCGGACAATTACGTCGAGGACGGCCTCTCTGGCCAGATGACCTTCTCTTCGAAAAACGCGAATGACCTCGTCTACATCGATAACTGCCGTTACTACTATGATTCGACTTTCGTGCCGAACGAATACGACTTGGAAGATCGCCGTCCCGATGCTGCGAATTCTTCAACGGAAGTCTCTCGCCTTAACGAAGGTGATATGAGAGGCTCCTACGAGATTACTTCAAACGGTGAAAGCAAAGTGTCCTTTACCGAAGTAACACCAGAAGGCGACTACTTCTCGGAAGGATATCGTTACTACAAATACGATCTCTATCTCACTAGCGACGTCACTTCGCTTACTTTCGTGAACAAGGCGACCTCTGGCATCGTCAATTCGGACGATGTGACCATTAAAGTGGGGGAGGTTTTCTCCAAAGACTTGGAGATTTATGACGAAGATGGCGTCAAGGTCAACGTGGTTAAGGCGAATGCCTGGTATACGGTCTATCAAGCCGTCACGAAGCAAGGCGAAGCTATCACTGGTTTAGATTCTTCGCTGAAGATCAGCGGGAAGAGCAACGCGAAGAGTTACATCCGCTACGTCTCCTTCCTTTACGAGCTCCATGAGCTTTATCTCCGCAATATGGCGGGCTACACCGATAACGTTATCTGCTCTTTCCAAAAAGAGGGTGACTTCAAAGGCTGCTACCGCTATGAGAACGGAACTTCCGGCGATGTCGAAGGAGAATCTCGAAACTGGGGCGAATCCGGCGTGCGCTTCGGCGGTGTCGCTCTTTCGGATGACTCCGGCCCCTCTTCCTTCTTCCGCAGCGGATACCATTGGATCTCAACCGAAATCTATATCGAGGAGGGGATGCCTAGCTTCTCCATCCGCGCTACTGCCGATCGGAATTTCGAGAACTACTGGGTTCAGGATATCCCCGTCAACGGGACAGCTCCGAAAAACGTCTACGCCATGGACGAAAACGGCAAGCGCGTCGAAACCATCAAGTCGGACCATTGGTATAACTTGATGATCCCGGTCAAATACACCTCGATCGATGTCGGCAACGTCTATGTCACCATCTATAGCAACGGTGGCTCTAGACTCAAACCGACCGTCATGTATTTCAGGAACACGACTTACCTTAAAGAAGCGGATGTTCCAGAAGTCTTGCCTGCCGCAATCATGGCTAGAACCGACTACTCCGCTTATGTTTCCTGCGAAGAGCAGGGCGATGGTTCCTTCAAATACGTGAATGGGACCTCAGGCTATGGCGGAGGAAGTATCAATTCCTTCTATAACTGCGGTCTCTATTTCTACGGGGTCACCGATCCCAAGGCCAGCACCGCCGAAACCAGCACGGGCAAGTTCTTCCAGGACGGCTATCACTGCATCCAGGTCGACGTCAAATTCGAGAGCTGCGCTTCTTTGGGCATTCGCGTTGCGGGCTCTAGCGGTCTTACGACCTATTTCAAGCAGCAGATTGCCTTAGGCGCGACCGATAGCGATCTCTACTTGTATGACTCCAATGGTGACAAGGTGACTAGTATCGCAAAAGATACCTGGTACACCTTGAAAATCCCCGTCCTATACACCGAAGGCTATGCCGACTGGACCGACGTCTTGCTTTGGACTAATGGCGGAGAACCTTCTTCACCTTCGGTGATGTACCTTAAGAATGTGACTTTCCTTAAGGACTTTGTCGCTTGATATTCGCCAAGAGCTTACTTGGTTAAATAAAAGGAGAAATTTATGAAAAAAAGCATTTCGTTTTTGGTTTTGGGCTTAATTGCCGGAGCTGCTGCCATTGCCTTGACTGCAGTGGCGACCACCCCATCGGCTTTCGTCGTAAAGCCAGCAGAGACTGAACATAGGGGCAATCACTATGAGGAACTCGCCCCGACCGATACGAGTATCGGCGCTAAAGAGTACTGGGTCTGCTGCGACTGCCATGAGCATTTCTTGACTGAACCGACTTCAGGAACTTGGGCGCCCGCTACGCACACCGCGAAAACTTTGGCTAGCATCTCTAGCGACGATGATCGCTATCTCCCTTCCCTTGCTCCTTTCGCTAGGGCAGATCAATCTAGCAACGTGAGCGTTGCGAAAAACGACGACGGCACTTGGGCCTATAGCAATAAGACCTCGGGCATTCTTGCGGGGAACGAGCAAAACTGGGGCGAATCCGGTGCCTTCTTTATGGATGCCGCTGGAACTTCTTATGGTCTTCTTTCTGCGGCGGGCTACAAATATCTTAAGTTTGACGTGAATTTCGATTCTTCTGTGACGAGCTGGAACCTACGTTACGGATCGGGCGTGGGAGACTATTACATCACTGAAATCGGCTTCGATAAAGAGCTCCCCAATGGTCGCGAGGTCAATCTCTTCGACATGGCGGGCAAACGTGTGAGCCAAATCAGCCACAATGCTTGGTATACGCTTTATGTCAAAATCATCGGTAATAACATGAATTCCTTCTTCACAAATGGTGGCTCCGCGGAGACTCCCGCGACCGTCAAAATACGCAATGTCACGGTGGAGAAGGAAATCAATCCTTCTGTCGCCCCGTATTACAAAGATAATGGCGGCTCGATTAGCGTGGCTGAGGCAGAAGGCTTCGAAGGCAGCTTCAAAGCGACAAACGGGACTGGCAATCTTCTTGCCTTCCGTGGTATCACGCATACCTCGTCGCCGGATGGAGTTGAATATGCCGGAGGATTCTTCGACAGCAACGACACGAAATATTTCCTCTTCGATTATTACATCAGCTCGGATAACTCAGCTTTCAATTTCGAAGCAAAAGGGCAAGGCTTTAGTTCAAACATTGGCATCTATTGTGATAAAAACGTGACCGGTGCTGGCGCGACCATTTACCATGATGGAGTGAAAGTTGACAAAGTCGTTGATGGCTGGTGCACTGTCCAACTCGAGGTTCCTCATACCGCGGGTGGCTGGACTGATTTCGTGATGAACGTTGGCGGTTCGACCACTTATATGAAAAACCTCTATTACTCCAAGACCGCTGTTTTGAAGTAAATCTGGTTACAATTAAGCGAGAGGGGTCTTCCCTCTCGCTTTCTCTTAAGGGAGACGATATGGATTTTGAGACTTTCTTTATATCTAGCGATGAGAAGATATTCGAATCGCACAGACCGAGCAAAATCATCGCAAAAGGCCGCTGCTTTAAGAATGAGCGCTTCTCTTTTCAATGCGCTTTTTTGAATAAAAAGAAAGTTTTGTTCTCTGAATTCCCCCGTTTTGAAATCATTTCACCCGTTAAGGAATTCCTTTTGGGGCGCACAGTTCATGAAGTCCCTTGCTCCTCGCCGATTCGCGATACAAGCGACGATTGGCTAATGGCGAATTACCCTTGTTTGATACCAGACGTTTTGAAAGATGACGCACCTCTGGAAATACGGTATGGCGTTTGGCAGAGCATCTATTTGACCTATTTAGGCGGTGCTAGGCCTGGGGTTTATCCCATCGAGGTTATTTTCTATGGCGATAAGACGGAAGAACTTGGCAAAGCGAGCTTCTCTTTGGAAATAATGGAAGGCGAGCTTCCGCCTCTTGCCATTCATTATTCGAACTGGATGCATTACGATGCGATTGCCCAGTATTTCGACGTTCCAATGTTCTCGGAAAGATTCTTGAAGATTTTCTATAAGTATCTTGACTGTGCTGTAAGCCACGGCGTCGATACTTTGCTCGTGCCTTGTTTCACGCCCGCTTTGGACACCTGGGTTGGCGGAGAAAGACTTACGTCCCAATTAGTTAAAGTCGAAAGACAACAAAACGGCTTTGATATCGACGTCCATGATGCCATTTCCTTCATGAAAGAGGCTTCCAAACACGGGATCAAGCGTTTTGAAATTTCTCATTTCTTCACTCAGTGGGGGGCGGAACAT
>CAVKPZ010000057.1:0-12656 GCA_963658395.1 Lachnospiraceae bacterium
GTACATAAGAGATTCCTCAATGAATAGTTTAATAAAGATTAACTCTTTGTCAAATCCGCCAAATCGATATTTCTTTTTGAAAGTAGCGGTGTTACATTTGAGAAAAGCGAGGAAATCCCATGGAACAACAAGCCCAAACCGCAGCCAAGTCATCTTTTAAACTCAACTACAAAAGAACTTTCCTAATCGGCTTTGCCTTCTTTGGCATTTTGCTTCTTTGGCAGGTGTATGACTCGTGGTGCCCGACCTTCCTGACGGAGTTATTCACGGAAGCCTTGGGTGCGAAAGATCAAACGGAAGTTCAGTATCTAGTTGGCATCATGATGGCTTTGGATAATTTGGCTGCATTGATTTTGCTTCCGGTATTCGGCCATCTATCCGACAAGACCCATACGAAAATCGGCAAGCGCATGCCCTATATTCTCCTAGGCACCTTTGTATGCTCGGTTTGCTTCCCGTTCATTCCTGTCCTCTTCCATTATCACAATTTAGCGGGCGTCATTGCAATGATGGCAATCGTCGTCACCTTTTCCATGATGTACCGCAATCCCGCGGTCTCTTTGATGCCCGACATGACGCCAAAGCCGCTGCGCTCTAAAGCAAACGGCATCATCAACATCATGGGCTATATCGGCGGAGCGTTCGCGACGATTGTTGGCATTATTTTCGTTCTCTCCTCCTATTTGGGCGAGAATTCCGCCAATTGGCTCGCCGGCCCTTCTTCCTGCAACATCTGGATTATTGAGGCGCCGTTCCTCATCGCTTCGGTTCTGATGCTTGCTTCTGCTTTGGTGCTTTTCTTCACAGTCAAAGAAAACAAGATTGCGAAAGAGATGGAGGCTGAAATGAAGCGCGGCGAAGAGGAGGCGGAAGTGGCGGACAAAGTCACCGACGAAGCCCCGCTAACCAAAGCCAATCGCACCATGCTCTTTCTGATTCTTGCCGCGGAATTCTTCTGGTTCATGGCCGATAACGGCATCGGAACCTTCATGGGGAACTACACGCTTTATTACCTTCACTGCAAAACCAGCAGCAACATGATCAACACGATAGTTGGGGGCGTTGGTTCGGTCATTGGCTTTGCGATTGGTGGTTATATCGCTTCCAAAATCGGCCGCAAATGGACGGTTTTCACCGGCCTTGGCATTACCGGCGCTTCTCTGGCGGTTTGGATGATTCTCACTTTTGCGATTCCTGTCGCGACTCCCGCCTCTGGCACTTACAACTCTTTCCCCTTCTATATCTTTATCATTTGGGGGCTCAAGGGCTTTGGCATGAGCCTCGTCCACGTGAACTCTTATCCGATGGTTGTCGAACTTTGCACCGGCAAGAAAATCGGAGCCTATACGGGTTACTATTATGCCTCTTCGATGGCCGCACAGACCATCACCCCGATTGCCCTCGGCTCTTTGTTGTTTGCAATCGGCGAAAGCGACGCTTGGAAATATCTCCCTCTATATGCCGTTTGCTGCCTTGCCGTCTCGTTCGTCATTTTCATCTTCGTGAAGAACGTTAAGACGAGAAAGACCGAATTCAAGATGGGCTTAGAGGGCATCGGGGCGGATGAGGATTAAGTATGCCCGCGGCTTTAGCCCATTACCTTTTCGCGCTTCAAAATCAAGAAAACATTAGGGACGTGGATGCGTTTTTGCTTGGGACGCAAGGGCCTGATCCCTTCTTTTTCTATGGAATGGTGCCCTGGAGGAAGAAAACGGAGCCGAAGAAGATCCAAAGCTATGGAGAGGATGTTCATCATGGCGATTTCTCGGAAATCTATGCAAGGATGATTCGCTATGCCCATTCGCAAGAAGGAGAGGCAAAAGATACTTTGCTGGATTATTTGAAGGGGGCGTGGGCCCATTATTGTTTGGATCGCGCTTGCCATCCCTATATTTTCTACCGCTCAGGATTCGACGGAGAGGGGCTTCTCAATGGGCATTATGGCTACGCCCATAAGGTCTTCGAGGTCTTGCTCGACGCAACGCTGAAAAAGAAATACAAACTCCCCAGCCCATCGCGCGCTCTCAAAATCTCCAGAAAGCAAGGAATGGAAATCTCAAAGATGTGGAAGCAGGGCTCTCCAAATACCCTGAATGAGAAAACCTTTTATGAGTCTCTCGAAGATTATCGAACCATCGAATCTTTTCTTCAAAGCAAGACCGGCTACAAAAGGATGCTTTGGAAAAGGCTAGGCAAAGAGAATGTGCTTTACGCTTTTTCCTACCCGGTGCATTTGAAAAAGAAGGAAGCGCTCGACGTTTTGAATCTCCAAAAGAAAGAATGGAAAAACCCCGTGACTGGGATTTCCTCCAATCTGTCCGTGAACGAAATGTTTCGCAAAGCCGAAAAGCTGTTTCAGAAGGGTCTGAAAGTCATTTTAGACCCGAAAACAATCGAAAACGTATCCACCGTCCTTTCCGGTTTGGAAAACGGAATCGATCACGATGGGTGCCCCTTCGGGAAAAAGAAGGCATATTTGGACGAAACGAGCCCATTCTGACGCCTGTTTTAGTTCCTTTTTGAAAGCAACCCCATTAAAATGGGGTGGCTTTTGAGAGGTTTCAGGATGGGAAAGACCAACGTTGAACATTATGCGGCCGCCGTGATCATCGTGGGCAAACGGATTTTGCTGATCCGCGAATTAGGCAAAGATGACTTCCCAATCACCGGCTTTCATTTTCCTGGTGGAAAGGCGAAAAACGCGGAACAACTTAAAACCGCGCTTGCGGACTCGTTGAAGAAAAAGTATGGCGCGAAAGTGAAAATCGTTGATTCGATTTCCCCGCTAGCCAGCATCGAAAACGGGAAAAAAGTCATAATCCATGGTTTCATCTGCGAGATGCTCTCTCGTTTTATTTTCCCAAAGGACCATTTTCAGTCCATCTATTCTGGATTCGACGAGCTTCCCTCCCTTTATCTTGATCCTTTGGATCGCAAGCTCGCGGAGAAAGTCGTGCATTTCTACCCTCTTTACACCCAGAAGAGACGCTATATCAAACTAAGCGAAAAAGAGAATGGGGAGGCCCGGTTCTATTTGGAGTCGCTCTTGTTCTATCGAAATCTCGTCCCGGCGAAGGATATTTTGGATTTCTCCTTGCTCATCGATTCCGATTGCTCCATCAAGCAAATCCGCTCCGCTTATCTTTGGATTCTTGATCTCTATGGGATTGACGTGAACCAATACCTAGATATCGTCGAATACAAAGCCCACACCCAAAAATGAAAAAGCTCATCAAGCCTTCATTTTGGCCAAAACTTTTCATTGGCCTCCTCCTCTTCTTGCAGATCATCGTCCTAATTGGCTTGCTTTTCTGGCTGCTCAACGTGGTCACCGACGGCACGCTCAGCTCAAGCTATATTCTGTACTTCGTCATTTTGATTTATGCCTTTAACGTCATTCTTGGCGTCTATATCATCAATAGCGACTCCCCTTATGCCTACAAGGTCGCATGGCTCTTCGTCGTCTTTGCCCTTCCTATTGGCGGTGCTCTTCTTTACCTCTTCCTCGCGAACAAGACGGACTCCGCCTTTCGGAGAAAGCAGGTTAGAAAATGGACCTATCCAATCATAGAGAACAAAACCCTCCCCGAGACTCACGCGAAGCTTAGGGAGACCGCTCCCTTCGCCGTTTCCACCTCGGACTATCTGAATTTGGTCGGCGGATTTGGAAGCCATCAAAGGACGAGCGTCGAATATTTTCCTCTGGTCGACTTCGCTCATGAGCCGATTCTCCGCGAACTCAGAAAAGCCAAACATTATATCTTTTTGGAATTCTTCATCGTTGAGCCCGGCGTCTTTTGGAATTCGATTCTTGAGATACTTGTAGAGAAAGCCAAGGAAGGGCTGGACGTCCGTCTTCTCTTCGATGATGTCGGCTCTTTGGGTACTTTGCCTAGTGGCTACGCCATCAAGCTCCGCAAATCCGGCATCAAATGCGAACCCTATAACCATTTCCGGCCTTTCCTCGACATCCGGCAGAACAACCGCGATCACCGCAAAATCCTTGTAATCGACGGTCATACCGCTTTCAGTGGAGGCTTCAATCTCGCTGATGAATACATAAACAAGGTCGAACGCTTCGGCCATTGGAAGGACAACGCCATTCTTTTGAAAGGGGAGGCCGTCTACTCCTTCACGCTTCTTTTCCTTTCCGTCTGGATCGCAAACGGCCATCGCGAAGAGACAATCGACAAGAAGTACTATTCGCCCGACACCTTCATCGCAGAAGCCGGGGGCTATCCCGAATCGACGGGTTTCGTCCAGCCTTATGGCGACCTGCCTTTCGACAAAGAGGAATTCGGCGAATCCACTTATCTCAATCTCATCCAGCACGCCAAAGACTACTGCTACATTACGACCCCTTACCTCATCATCGATTCCGAGGTGGAGAACGCGCTTTGCCGCTCCGCGAAAAGCGGAGTGGACGTACGCTTGATCACGCCCCATATCCCTGACAAGAAAGCCGTTTTCAACATCACCCGTTCCTATTATGGCAAACTCTTGAAGTCCGGCGTCAAAATTTACGAGTACACCCCCGGCTTCGTCCACGAAAAGACTTTCTGCGTGGACGACCGGATGGCGACGGTTGGGACCATCAACCTTGACTACCGTTCTCTTTATCTTCACTTGGAATGCGGGACCTTGATGATCGACATGCCCGCCATCAAGAACATTAAACGGGATTTCGAGGATTCTTTCCCCGTTTGCCATGAGGTCACTTTGGAGGAGTGGAACCGCTGGCGCGTCCGGAATCGAGGTTATTGGTCCATTCTTCGCATCGTCGATCCCATGCTTTGAGGCCTGAGAAATGAATGTTTTAAGGAAAGCCTATTGTAGGGCATATCAAAAAGTCATCTTCCTAGTTCAAAACCTGCTTCATTTTCGTGTGCCTGAAACCATTGAGGGCAGCGGGTCTTTGCCCTTGGTGGCCGAGAAACTTCGTATAGAAGGCAAGAAGCACCCTTTGATTATTGCCACCCCCTCGATGCTGAGAAACAATTATTTGTCTAAGCTCACCAAGCCTTTGGAAAAATCCGGGATCACTTATGAAGTATTCACCAAGGTAGAGCCAAATTCGCCTTTCCCTGTCATCGACGAGGCCTATTCCATCTATGCGGCTTGCTCCTGCGACTGCTTGATTGCGATGGGAGGCGGTAGCGCCTTAGACACGGCGAAAGCGGTGGGGGCCAAGGCGGCGAAGCCCGAAAAAAGCCTGTCTTCTTTCAAAGGCGTTCTGAAGGTCGGTGGAGAAATCCCTTACTTAGTCGCGATTCCTACTACCGCCGGAAGCGGCTCGGAAGCCACGGTCGCTGCGGTGGTCTTTGACCCTGAGAATCATGATAAGTTCTCCATCAACGATCCGCGCCTGATTCCTTCTTTGGCGGTTCTGGACGCGGATCTTCTTGCCTCTTTGCCTCCGAAACTCATCGCGAGCACCGGGATGGACGCCTTGACCCACGCTTTAGAAAGCTACATCGGAAAAGCGAGAACCTCCTTGAGCAAAAGAACGGCCCTAGAAGCCATGGAACTCATCCGCGACCACCTTTATGGATTCTACAGCGATCCCTCTCTTGCCCCCCATCGCGAAGGCATGCAGAAGGCTGCTTTCTTAGCGGGCGTGAGCTTCACCCGCGGCTATGTAGGTTATGTCCACGCTTTGGCTCATTCTTTAGGCGGCCTATATGGGGTGGCGCATGGCTACGCAAACGCGGTTCTTTTGCCCGCGGTTTTGCGCTCATACGGAAGAAGCGCGGAGAAAAAACTTGCAAAAGCCGCCTCTTTTTTGCGCCTCGCCCCCGAAACATCTTCAAGACACGAAAAGGCGGAAGCCCTTATTTCCTGGGTCGAAGATTTAAACAAAAAGATGGATATCCCTACAAAGTTCGCTAATATCATCCTAGACGAAAATCTCGACGAGCTCTCTTTTCATGCCGATAAGGAGGCCAATCCTCTTTACCCCGTCCCGAAAGAGTTGGACAAAGAAGAGCTGAAAAGGATTCTTTTGGAGGTAAAGGGACAATGAATTCCGTCCACATTGAAAAAGTGAAAAACGGGGAAAAGCTGATCGAAATCTCCAACGATTGCTCGCTCAGTGTCACCCTCTCCAGCCTTGGCGCGGGCCTATTCGCCGTCCGCTACGACGGCAAGAGCATGCTTAGCCACCCCTATTCCTATGACGATTACGTCTATAGCAAGAGTTATTATGGCAAAACCGTCGGGCCGGTCGCTGGGAGAATCCCTAAAGGCAGATATCGCGTCGGCGACAGGGAGTATCAAATGCCTCTCAATGAGAATGGGAATTGCCTTCATAGCGCCACCCTCACTTACGCTTTCGCCCATTTTGACTGCAAGGTCGAAGAAAAAAAAGAGGCGATCGACGTCCTCTTCCAGGCGGTTTTCCCTTTTTCAGAAGGAGCCTTCCCTGCCGATACGGAGGTGGAGATCCTCTATTCGCTTTCCCGCGCTGAGCCACTTCTGACCATATCGATGAAGGCAACCCCCAACGAGAGCTGCCCGCTCAATATCACCAATCATGCCTATTTCAATCTCGGAGGGGAGAAAAACCTCTATGAAGATACCCTGACGCTGAAGCAAGGCGAGGTCGCGCGTTATTCTTCCTCTTCGCTTTTGCTCGACCATTTCGAAAAGCCAAACAAGGAACTCGACTTCTCTGCTCCGAAAGCCATCGGGCAAGACATCGACTCCCCCTCCCTTCTTCCTGTCACCGGCTATGACCATTGCTTCTTGCTTCTCGATGGGCCGGGCCCAAAGGCCGTGCTCGAGAACAGGGGTTATCGCTTGGAGATTGACACGGACGCCCAAGGGCTGCAGATCTACTCCACGAATTTCCCAATAGAAGGGCAGCTTATGCAGTCGGGTCAACTTGACGAAAGGGCCTCAGGCATTACCTTCGAACCCGTTTCAAGAATGGATCAAAGCCTCGTCTGCGAGAAAAACAAAGCCTGGACAAGACGCATCTCCTATCGCTTCATCAAAAAGGACAAATAAACATGGAACTCAATCACTGCATCGCAAACCTCATCGCTTATTCTAAGAAAAAACTCTCCCTTCCTGAACTTGACGCCATTTACGTCGCCAATCTCCTTTACAAAGAGTGGGGGATCTCCTCGCCTTACGCTGGCGAGATCGACGAAGAAGCCATTTCCAGCATGTCTCGCCCAGATGAGCTTTGGTCGGAGCTTGTGGAAGCTTTGGAAGAAACGGGGAAAGACGCCGGGGAAGCCGAAAGAGAGGCGACTTACGCCTTTGGGCTCCTGACCGCGAGCCCCAGCGCCTGCGAACGCCATTTCTACGCCGCCTATCAAGACTGCTCCCCGAAAGAGGCCACAAATTACCTTTATGACCTCGGGGTCAAAAACGGCTACATCGCATTAAGCAAAATCGAGAAGAACATCGTCTTCGACGCAAACTTCGAGCATGAGCCTTCCATTGAAGTCACCATCAACCTCTCAAAGCCTGAGAAGAACAACAAAGATATCGCGAAGCTCCTCACGAAGAAGGAAAACCACGATTACCCGAAGTGCTTCCTCTGCAAAGAGAACCTCGGATACGAAGGGACAGCGAGCCACCCGGCGAGAGAGAATCTTCGCTTCATCGGGCTGAACCTCGACGGGGAGAAATGGTATCTTCAGTATTCTCCTTATGGCTATTTCGAGGAGCACTGCATCGTCTTCTCTGCGAAGCATAGCCGCATGAACGTCTCTAAGCGCATCTTCGGCAAGCTTTTCGCCTTCGTGGACCTCTTCCCTCATTACTTCATCGGCTGCAATAGCGATCTTCCGATTGTCGGGGGGTCAATCCTTGACCATGAACATTTCCAAGGAGGAGGCCACATGCTTCCCCTTCTTAACGCCTCAGCGAAGAAAAACTGCCCAACCCCGAACCACCCCCATACGAAGTTAGAGACCATTGATTACTATGTCTCTTGCTTGCGCCTCTCTGGGCCCAGCAAAGAGGAGATCCTCGATTTGGGAGAGAAAATTCTTACCAAATGGAGAGGCTATGACGATGAGGAAAACGGGATCGTCCACGCGGATGGGGAGGCGCAGCACAATACGATCACCTCTCTTGCCAAGAAGATCGATGACACCTATTATCTCTTCCTCATCCTCCGCAACAACCGGACGGACGAGACTTATCCTGACGGCATCTACCACGCCCACCCGGAATACTTCCACATCAAGAAGGAAGGCATCGGCCTCATTGAAGCCGCGGGGCGCTTTATCCTCCCCGCGCGTCTAGTGAGACAGAGCAAGCTGATCGAAGACGGCCTTGCGAAAGGGCAAAGCAATGAGCAAATCATCGCCGAGAACCCTGAACTCGCGGACTTCATAAGGATGATGGACGCCCTCCGGGATGGGATGAGCCTTCATGGTTATTTGGGCGATGTTTGCCAGCACATCCTCAAGAACGTCGCCGTTTATAAAGACACCCCTGCGGGTGAGAAAGGATTGGAGAGATTCCTCCAAAGCATTGAATTATGATCCGCAAAGAACAAGCCGACGCCCTTTTCTACAAAGAATTCGGGGACATCAAAAGGAAGCATTACTTCTCGCATGGCCGCATCGAGATCCTCGGCAATCACACCGATCACAATAATGGCCTCTGCCTCGTTGGGGGCAGCACCCTTGGCATTACCGCTAGCGTTTGCAAGAATGACGTCGAAACCGTCCGCATCACTTCCACCGGCTATAAGCCTTATAAAATCGACCTTTGCTCTTTAGAGGCCGAGCCCAGCGAAAAAGGGACTTCCTTGGCCCTCACCAAAGGCGTCCTTTTCGCCCTCAAGAAGCTTGGCTACAAAATCGGGGGTTTCTTCGCCGCTTTGGATAGCGACATCCCCGCTGGCTCCGGCGTCTCCTCTTCCGCTTGCTATGAGGCGCTCATCGGAGAGATCATCAACGATCTTTATAACGACGGCCAAATCTCGCCGCACGATCTTGCCTTCGCAAGCCAATACGCCGAAGTGCTTTATTTCGGCAAACCCTGCGGCATGCTTGACCAAGTCGGCTGTTGCTATGGTGGGGTCAACTACCTCGATTTCAAAGACGCGCAGAACCCGATCATCGAGCCCCTTGAGTTCAATTTGCCCCTTATTCCGGTTCTCGTGCTCACCAAATCAAGCCACGAGGGCCTCGACTCCCTTTACGCGAGCATCCCTAACGATATGAAGAGCGTAGCTATGAACGTTTTCGGAAAGAAGGTTCTTCGCGAGGTCGATCCGCAAGATTTCTATAAATACATCGCCCAGCCTACCGTCGGGGTTAGCGAGATCGCAAAGCTCCGCGCGACCCATTACATGGACGAGAACAAGCGCGTCTTGGACGCCAGAAGGGCGATTTTGGAGCATGACGTCGCGACTTTCCTGCACAATGTGAAAATGTCTGGCGAAAGTTCGAAATCGATGCTTCAGAACACGATGGTGCCCGGCAGGTACAAAAATTCCCCTCAAGAAGCGGTGGACATCGCTCAGCGCTTCATCGGCAACGGCGCCTGCCGCATCATGGGCGGAGGATTCGCCGGTTCCATCCTTTGCTTCCTTTTGCCTAGCGAAAAGGATAATTTCATCGCCGCCATGAGCAAAATTTACGGCGAGAAGAATGTCTTGGAACAAAGTTTCACCCCCGGCGGGGCGAAGATGATCGACGAAGACTGAATTATGGAAAAAGACGAACGCAAAGCCGGCATTTTGCTCGGCGTCTCCTCTTTGCCTGGCTCTTATGGCATCGGGGATTTCGGCAAGAATGCCTTTCATTTCGTGGATGACTTGGCAAAGGCTGGGCTCTCGCTTTGGCAGATCCTGCCTCTGGCCCCTCTCGGGTACGGGCACTCTCCTTATCAGCCCTATAGCTCTTTCGCGATGGACGAGATTTACCTGGACTTGGATTCCCTTTACGAGGAAGGCCTCATCAAGAAGCCTCTTCCCTTCCATCCGAATGAGGGCAAGGTGGCCTATGAGGAAGTCCGTTCCCACAAGCTCCCTTACCTAAGAGAAGCCTATCTCAACGAGAAGAAAAAGAACCCTCGCTGCTTAATCGCTTTCAAAAAAGCCCATAAGTGGGCCTCCGATTACTCCGTTTTCATCGCTTTCCATGAAGCGCATCAAGCCTCTTGGGACACCTGGCCAAGCGAAGAGAGGGACTGGGTTTTGACTCGGCCCTCTTTGTCAAAGAAGACGAAAGAGGAGGCGGATTTCAGGCTGTATCTCCAGTATAAGCTTTACCAGCAATGGGATAAACTCCACGCCTATGCAAGAAGCAGAGGCATCGAGATCATCGGAGACCTCCCTTTTTACGTGGGATTTGATTCCTGCGACGTCTGGAGCAATCAAGACACGTTCTTGCTTGACCCCAAGACCAAGCAGCCCACGTTCATCGCCGGGGTGCCCCCTGATTATTTTTCCGCGACCGGCCAGCGCTGGGGGAACCCGATTTACGATTGGGGGAAACTCGAGAAAGAGGATTTCGCCTTCATCGAGAACCGCATCGCGCTGAATGCTGGGATCTATGACATTTTGCGTTTGGACCATTTCAGAGCCTTCGACACCTATTGGAAAATCCCCTCTTCTTGCTCAACGGCAGTGGAAGGGAAGTGGGTGGAGGCCCCAGGCTACGCCCTCTTCGATTCCTTGCTCGCCAAATATCCCCACCTAAATATTATCGCCGAGGACCTGGGCGACCTTCGCCCCGAGGTTTTGGCTCTCCGCGACCATTATTCTTTCCCAGGCATGAACGTCATCCAATTCACCTTCCATGATTACGAGGTCGCCCATAAGGGGAAGTGGGACGAGAAGAACTCCGTCGTCTACCTAGGAACCCACGATAACGAGACCATGCTTGGCTTCTTCTACGATTTGGATGAGCGTGAGCAGGCCGAATGGGTCTACGCGCTTGAGCAAAAAGGCATAAAAGAAGGAACCATGAATGAGCGTCTCATTGCTTATTGCTTCGCAAAAAAAGCCAAGTACGCCCTGGTCTCCATGCAGGATATCCTCGAGCTAGACAAAGAAGCGAGGACAAACGTTCCGAGCACGGTCGACGATCGAAACTGGACTTGGAAGATGGTGGACTTTGCTCCTTTCGAGAAAAAGCTGTCACATCTTGGCAAAACGCTAAAGGAAACCGGCAGGAGCTCTCTATGAAGAAACGCGTTGCTTTAGTGAGCCTAGGCTGCGCGAAAAACCTCGTCGATTCCGAGGAGATGCTCGCAATGTTCCCTCCTACCCGTTTTGAGTTAACCTCTTCCCCTAAAGAAGCCGATCTTGTCATCGTGAATACCTGCGGGTTCATCAGTTCCGCGAAAAAAGAATCGATTGAGGCCATCCTTCAGATGGCTAACCAAAAAAGCAAGAAAACAAAGCTTGTCGTGACGGGATGTCTCGCGGAAAGATACGCGGAGGAACTACGCTCCTCGATTCCAGAGGCCGATCTTGTCGTTCCTTTAAAGGATTATCCGAATTTGGCGAATCTTTTGATGGGGCTGCTTGGGGAAGAAGAAATCTCACCGATGAACCCCTTAAACAGGCTTCTTAGCACCGCCCACTATTCGGCATATCTAAGAATCAGCGACGGCTGCAATAATTTCTGTTCCTTCTGCGCGATCCCTTTTATCCGTGGGCGTTTCAAGTCCCGTCCTTATAACGAGGTGATGGAAGAAGCTAGGAAATTGAAGAAGATGGGCGTTAAGGAAATTTCTTTGATTTCTCAGGACACGACCATCTACGGGAGCGACCTAGAGGAAGGCCAAGACATCGTTACCCTTCTTAAGGACTTAGAGAAAATCGGCTTCTATTCCATTCGCCTTCTTTATCTCTATCCTAGCGAGATCAGCGACGAGCTCATCAAGACCATCGCCGAAAGCAAGGTCATCGCGCATTATTTCGATATCCCCGTCCAATGCGCGAGCGATCATCTACTTTCTCTCATGAAACGTCACGCCGATCAAAAGGAGACGGTTGAGCTGTTCCGCAAGATAAGAAAGATGTGCCCTGATGCGATTTTGAGGACCACGCTTATCGCCGGGTTTCCTGGCGAAAACGAGGAAGATCAGAAAGAGACCTTGGAGTTCCTGAAGGACATCGCCTTCGACAAAATGGGCTGCTTCCTTTATTCAAGAGAAGAAGGCACGGCCTCTTATTCTTATCCCGACCAAGTGAAAGAAGGGGTGAAGAAGAAACGTCGCGCCGAGCTCATGAAGCTGCAAGCCGGCATCTCCTTCGCCAAAAACAAAGAGCACATTGGCGAAACGATGGAAGGCCTCGTCATCGGGAAAGAGAAAAACGGGGAACGCTACTTGCTCCGCTCCTACTGGAACGCCCCGGACGATATTGACGGCAGCATCCTTTTCACTTCCGATAAGCCTCTTGCAGAAGGCGATATCGTGAAAGTGAAGATCAAAGAAGCCCTCGTTTACGATCTGATTGGGGAAAAGGCCTAGTTGAGCCTTTTTCTTAGAAAAGCCCGCAAAAAGCGTTTTTCTTGTTGATTTGCGTGATTTTCGAAAACCATTTAGGGGATTTTTGCGAGTTTTTCGGAATCTAAAAAGAAGCCGTTTACCGGCAATTCGTTTTCTTTCAAAAAGTTGCCAATTTGCAGACTAAATGCAGTTTAGGTCTAAAAAAGGCTCATTATCGGACT
>CAVKPZ010000058.1:0-12027 GCA_963658395.1 Lachnospiraceae bacterium
GGCGTTCCTGTCTTTGCTTATGAGCACGTAAAAATCCTCGCCCATTTCCAAGGAATCGAGGTTAAATTTGAATTTGATTTTGTGCGATTCCCCCTTGGTGAAAGGAAAGCCGTACTGATAGGTGTTCGAGCCAGTGAGAGCGATTTTTCCCTCGCTCGAGACGCTAGGCCCGCTCCAGGAGGAGGGATCTAAAAAATTCTCTTTGGAGAAAGCGGGGTCTTCGCTAGCGGCAAATGCCCCTAAAGTGCCGGTTCCAGGCAAAGCGAGCAAGAAGGAAGATAGAAGAAGAGAAAGCTTTCTAATTGGTTTCATGTCCGTTCTCCTTTATTCGATCGTATAGATGCCGACACCATAGGCGGGCAAACTGATGCGCAATTTCGATCCGTTTTCATCGGTGGTAACGCTCATCCCGTTGACGTTTCCGGTGCTCACGTCCCAATCCAGGTACTTCTTGCCGGTTTCTGGGCATTCCAAAGTGAAGGACTTCGGGCGGTTTGAAGTGTTGACGAGCATGTAGAGGGTGCTGCTTTCGTTGATCTGTTTGCGGGCGATGACTTCGTTTGTATCCACGGAGATCTTTACCGTCTGCAGGTCTTTGTGATCTTTGAGAAGAGCGCTTATAACGGTGCTGCTGTCACCGCTGATTCTTGTGCAATTCGAAGCAAAGTAGGCGCAAATCTCAGCCATTTCGTCTTCGTCTTCTTCCGCGCGAGTTAGATATTCGGCTGGATTTTGCACGATTATTCTCACTCCAGCTTCACTCGCTCTTTTTAGGAAACGCGCGCTATCTAAGGAAAGCGCGGTGAGGCTAGGCAAGAGGAAGGCTTTATAGCTTTCCCCATTCGGCGTCACGATGGCCCCGTCTTTGATGCTGCACTGAGGGAGATCAAGATAGTCGAAGACGTGGTAGTCGATACGGTTTTTGAGGAGAAGGGTCAAAAGAGAGGTGTAGTTGTCCTCGATGGCGCTGACTTCGCTGTTAAACCCCCATTGTCCTGTGTAGATCCTTTGGCTGTTTGAGTTATAGGGAGTGCTTGAGGCATAGACCGACTCAATCGGGTAATAGACGCCCAGCTCTTTCTCGGAGACGTTCCCGTCGAGCATGTAGTTGATGCGGGCGCTTTGCTCTGCGAAAGCCATGTTGTCCTCGTCGCCAGCAAAGCGGAAGTAGGAGGTCAGGTAATTCACCCCGATCGATTGGAGCGCTGCGATTCCGGCGAGATTTTGCTTGATGCCGTCGCTTGCGTTCCCCTGGTCTTGGCCGACCTCGGCGAAGACGCGCTGCTTTGAGTCGAAATCGGCGGCGGAGACCGCGTGCTTACCCGTGGTGGCGGTCACCTTTAGGACGGTGTCGATGTCCGCATAAGTAAGATCGATGCCGGGCATGTCTTGCTTGTGGTATTCCTGGAGAATATCGCCAGATAGCAGGGCGTTGGCGGCGATCCCCTCCTCGGCGAGGAAGTGGCCTGAATTCAGTACGTTATGCTCCCTCGTCCAGCTTTGGATCTGGCCGGTGAGGTTGCTGCTCATGAGTTCGGAGAGCAATTCGTAATAGTCCCAGCGGAAGCGTCTTACTTCCTCGTCTTCGTCCCCTTTAGCGAAAAGATAAGGGAGATATTTCTCCAAATCATAGTTGTACTTGGCTTTGAATTTTTCGGGCAGAGTGTGTGAGTAATTCACGGCTGGGAGTAAGGGAATCGCGCTGTCGGCCGCGTCGATTTGAGTAGCGGTGGTTGGGGTGAAATAGAAGCCTGGCATCGAAGGCTCATCCATGAAGGTGGCCTCGATTCCTTTGCCAAAATATTGCCCGAGATGATCGTAATAATGATCGTAGGTGTTGCGGAGGAATTCCTGCACAGGGGCTTCTTGAAGCAAATCGATGTAACGCCTGCTTTCGAGGAGGTTGTATTGGAAGTGGGTGCCTTCGTACCATTGCTTATGGTAAATCAGAATAAGAGCCCCATCTTCTTCTGGGGTGTATTCATCGCCTTCTTTCACGCTCAAAGCCTTATAAGAGGAGGCCTTATAGTCATTGATCTTGCTTCCTTGGATGAGAAAGGCGCTTTGCAAGGTGTGCCCATGTAAGGAGGGGATTTCAATTTTCACCCCTTTTTCCAATTCGGCGACCTCGGATACGAGGCCCTGCGCCTCCCAATTCTCTCCTTCTGGGGTGGCTTTAAGAGTTTCGGTTCTCGCGCCTCCAGAGGGATAGACGTCCTCATCATAAATCATCACGCGGAGACCTTTGTCTTCGATCGCGTATTTGACGACTTCCTCTAGATTCTCCCAAGCTTGCTCGGACTTAAGATAATTGTCCCCCCAAGCAACGTTGGTGACTAAACCCCCATATCCTTGCTCCGCGTAGGTGTCGACCATTGAAACGGATGCCCCGCCTGCGCTCATTGGGGAAGAGTTGTTGACGGGCAAAACCCGGTAGGCGTTATTGGGGTTTTTGAAGAAAGAAGCGTTATAAGAACGCGCATTGCCCACGTTTTTGGAAAAGCTCTCCACCTGGGAGTCTTTTTGCCTTTCTCCTTGGCTTTCTTGCTTCTCGCAAGAGACCAAGGAAGAGGAAACGATGGCGAGAAAGCCTAGGGCTTTTGCAAAATCTGCTTTCTTTTTCATAGGGGTTCTCCTTACATTTTGATGGCGCTGTCCATGAGGCCTTTGATGTAGTACTTGTTGAGGAAGATGAAGATGAATAGAAGCGGCAGCGAGCTGAAGATGTAGGCGCTGTATTGCTCCGGGACGTTTTGATAGTTGCTATAGGTGAAGAGGATGCCGGCGGGCAGAGTGTAAAGCGAGGTGTCGCTTTGAATCGTCATCGGCCAGAGATAGTCGTTCCAAATGGAGATGAGCTGCATGATGGCGCAGGTGCCCATCATCGGAGCGCTTAGTGGCAAGCCGATGGTGAGGAATTGTCTGATCTCACCGGCTCCGTCGACCTCGGCGGCCTCGAAAATCTCCCTGGGCATCGCTTTGTAAGTGGTGGTCAAAAGGAAGGTCGCCTGCAAACATCCGTTGGTCCAAATCGGGATGATCAGGGCCCAGTAGGTGTCATTCAAGTGGAGGGTGCGATAAATGAGCGAGCTAGGGACCAAGGTCATGACGCCCGGAAGCATCATGAGGGCCAAGACGCACCACAGACAGAAGTTGTGGCCCGGGAAGCGGATTTTGCCGATCGCGTAGGCGGCCAAAGAAGAGATGACGAGCATCCCCGAGATGCCTGCCGCGGCGACGAGCAAGGTATTCAGGAAATATGTTTTGAGCTTCTCAAAACTTTGCCCAAAGTTATAGAAGCGGATGGGAAGGGATGGCCACCACATGTTGAACTGGTAGTCGCGGAGGGACTTTACCGAGTCGATGAGCGTGAGCATCAAGGGATAGAGGGCGAGGAAAAGTCCGACAATCAAGACAAAATGGAGCCAAAATTGAGCGGAATTCTCTTTGAGATGGCGCTTAATCGCATCGGCGCGTAGGTTATTGCTCATGCCTTGCCTCCTGTGGGGTCCTTGCTGAGAAGCTTGCTCCCTAGATAAGTCATCGTGAGGATGACGACAAAGAGAAAGACCCCGATTGTGCTTGCGTATCCGCTACGGTCGTTGGTGTAGGCCATGCGGTAAAGGTAGTAGCCGGGAACGTAGACATAGTCCGGGGCGTTGTCGTAAAGGACCATCTGGGTGCCGTAATCCTGCAGCCCTCCGATCAGCCCAAAGATTAGGAAGTAGCGGAATTGCCCCAAGGTGAGGGGCATGTCGATCTGGAAGATGCGTCGCCAGGCGGAGCAGCCGTCTAGCTTGGCGGATTCATAAACCTCGCCATTGATAGAGTTTAGCCCGGAAAGATAGATTAAGACGTTGGTGCCTCCGACCCAAGGGAAGCCCAAGAGAATGATGGCCCAAATGGTTTTGGCGGTGTCGGCGTCGCTGTTGAGCCAATCTATGGTCACCTTTTCACTGGTGAACAAAGAGAAGAAAGAATTGAACAGGCCATCGGTCGCATAGAGGCTCTTCCAAATGAGCATTCCCACGACCCCCGGGGCGACCACGGGCAAAAGCATCAAAACGCGATAGGCCTTCGCGGCCTTCTTGTTGCGGAGATTGAAGATGATTTCAGCGAAGATGAATGGGACGAAAACATTGATGAGAAGTTTCGGGAAAAGGAAGAGGAACATCGTCTTCACCGACTGCCAGAACACTTGATCTTGAAAGAGCTCAATGTAATTGGCAAAGCCGACGAAGTTCCAGCTTATGGCGGAGGTGCTGATGTCGAAGAAGGACATCGCGATGCCGTAGAAGAAGGGGAAGGCGCTGAAGATCGCCAACCCGATCATCAAAGGGGCGACGAAAAGATAGCCCCATTTGGTTTTCCTTAGTTTCCTCTGGAAGGGAGAACTTTGCTTATGCGTCCTTGCGATTTCCATGGTTACCTCTTGATCATCGTGAAGTCGAATGTCCTTTCCAAGCGGAACTCGATGATCACGGAATTGCTTTCGTCGTAGAAATAAACCTGCCCGTTCACGGAGGCGGGCTCCCTGTATTGGGGGTTCGGCGCGTATTCGAATAAGGCGTGCCCGCTTGAGTCGGTGGTGACTCTTGGCACGACGATTTGGCCGCCCTTATTGCCAATGCCGACGAGCGAATGCCCGCTTACGGGCGTCCCGCCACGGCTCAAATAGACGTCGAAATAGATTTTCTCGTCCTTGTCTACGGTTGAGTAATAAAGCGTTGAGCCGTTTTCACCGTTATAAGAAGAGGAGAGGACAAGGTCGTATTGCTTATAGAGAATGAAGTCAAAAAGGGCGCAGGAGGCAAACGCAGTCAAAAGAACCCATACGGGGATGTAGCGGAGAAAAAACCTTCCGACTTTTTTGCCTTTGCCTTGCCGATCCATCCTTTATTCCCCGAAATAATTCTTCGCGGCCTCTTTTTGTATGCTGGCGACGCCGGAAAAGAAAGTGGCGTCATCGAGCGACCCGTTCACCCATTTGGAGAACTGCTGATTGAGGCTCACTTTGTCGCTTAGCGCAATCGCAGTCGGCCATTCGCAGTCAGGCTCCTCCGGGAAACTCGACATCAGCCATTCCGAAAGCGAAGCGCCGGGGACCGCCCCTTTGACTCCGCCTAAGGTCGCCTGATGGTCGACGATGAGCTTGGAGACGTTCTCGGGAGTGCTGAGGAACTTCAGGAATTTGATCGCGTTTTCCTTGACCTTGTCGTTGTGATAAATGCCGTTGTACATGAGGTTGACGTACAAAGAGGGGTCGGGCTTATACATGTCGATGAAGGCCTCAGCTCTGGAGAGGTTCGTATATTCCTTGCTGGAATCCAATTTAATTGAGGCGTTGTCGGTGAGCTTGCCCGCGGCGATTCCTAGGCCCTTCCCTTCCAGAAAGGCCTTGCTGTCCTTGCCGACGAGCGGCATCGGGAAGACGCCGTATTTCCAATCGCGGGTGTTGTCGTTGCCTTTTTCGGCGCGAATCGCCCAAAGCCCGTTCTCCCTAAGAAGCGCTTTGCCGTTGCTCCAAGCGGTCGAACTTTGCGCGGTTTTCCAGTTGGAGGGGAGCATGTTGTTGTAGAAATCCTTGATCGTGTAATAGGCTGCTTGGGCAATCTGATAGTTGTTTGGATTTTCTTCTTTTAAAGGGGAGAAAACCCCGTTTTTGACGCCAGTCATACGCTCCTTTTCACTTACGACCCCATCGCCGTCTGCGTCCGTTTGACTGAGCAAAAGCTTCGCGAAAGAGGGTCCAACGGAGAAGTTGAACTCCCAGTTATCGAGGGAGATTGTCTGCTTATAAGGGTAGGGGCCGGCTTCCGTGTCGGTTTGAATCTCGGTGCAGAGGGAGCGGAACTCGTTCCAAGTGGTCGGAATCTGATAACCCTGCGCGACGAATTTGGTCTTGTTGTAGAACCATCCGGTCGCTGGCCCGGGATTCAAAGTAAGGGGGACGGCGATGATCTTGCCTTCCGAATCGACGGTTTCTTTCTTGCTCCAAAGATAAGAGGGAAACTGGTCTTTCCAGCTGGGATAACTCGCCTGCTCCTCAGCGGTGAGGAACTCGTTTTCGGTGCTTAGGGCCTCGGTAAGGTCCATGTAGTAGCCGCGATCAGTAAAAGCACTCCAAGAGAAGCCGATGGCAGGCATCGTGCCGTTTTGAATTGCTTTGATGTAGTCGGCGCTCACTTCCTCGCTCTCCCCGTCCAAAGTCTTGCCGGTGAACCATTTGATGGTGATGCCAGTTAGCTCCTTGAACTCATCGGCAATTTCCTGGGTCGCGGTGATGGAAACGAGGTCGGCGTCCGTGGAAGAACCCGTGGGCATCCAGGTATGGAGATCGACGACAAGAGTCTTATCTGTAGAGGGGATGCGCTCGGTGGTGGTGCCTTGGGCGCAGCTCGCGGCGAGGATTCCCGAAGCGCAGGCGAGGATGAATTTGAATGGTTTGCTTTTCATGGTTGTGTTTCCTTTCTTCTTGGTCGACTAGGCAAGTTTTTTATCAATAAGTCCCCCCTTTTTTTTAATGGAGCTTTCTAGCCTCTAAAGGCGTCTTTTTGTATCGCTCACGGAAGATACGGCAGAGGTAGGCCGAGTCCTTATAGCCCACGAGCGAAGTGATTTTCTTCAACGAATAATCAGTGTTTTTCAGTAGATCCAAAGCACGATCAAGGCGGTAGTTGACGATATATTGAGTTGGGGAGACGCCTTGGGTCTTCATGAAAAGCTTGTAGATATTCGAGCGGTGCATCGAGGCTACCGATTCGAGCACTTCCATCGTGATGGGGGTGTTGTAGTTGAACTCGATGTAACGGAGAAGCCGATTCAAGATGGTTGCGTTCTCGTTCTCGGGACTCGCTTCAATGTCACTTGGAGTAAGGGAACCGACAATCTGGTAGAAGTAGCCAAGCATCAGAAGGTTCTCCTTCACCGACCTCTCGTCGTTATAGATCACCATTTTCTCAAAGAGGGAGCGCACGGTGTCAAAACTCTCTCCGCTTGAGAGAACGAGTTTGTTGTTTTTAAGAAAGCCGAGAAGATTCATGATCTGGACCGCGTTTGTGCCGTAGAAGCCCACCCAATAGTATTCGTAGGGATCCTCGGGGTTGGCGTAATAGCGGACGCTTTTCCCAACGGGAACCAGAAAGAGGTCGCCTTTATGAAGGGGAATCTTCTTGCCCTCGCTTTCCAGCCACCCCGAGCCGGAGACGAGCAAATGCATGACGTAGAAATCGCGGATGACCGGGCCGAAACTATGCCTGGGGGAGCATTTCTCGTAGCCGACCTGGTAAAGGGCGATGTTGTAAATGAATTTGTTCTTGTTCAATAACAGTTTCATTTCATTCTCCATTATAGGTATATGAAAGCGTTTCAAAGTTGCGTTTTATTGACCCAATGTCGCGTATCTATTGAACCAAAAAAAAGAAGGGCCTCAAGAACTTCCTTCGCAATTTTTGATAAAGGCTTATTCTAAGCTTATCTGGTTCATGTCACCTTCTTGCTTGAGAAGGAGAGAGGCGGAATCGTGAATCCTGTCCCCTTTTCTATATATATTATGGAAGGAGATTCCAGAAATTTTCCCGCGGCTAGAGGCGTTGAGCAAACGGATCGGATTGTTGTTCGGTATGGAGACGTTTTCGAAGCGAATGTTATCGATGGAACCCGAGGCGGAATCCGAGAGAAGTGAAACGTTGATGGGATAGAAGGAACAATTGTTGATTTCAACATTTTTAAAACTAACTTCGCTGATTGAGGAGTTTCCGGCGACGATGACGTTCAAGCAGCCTAAGGCGTCCATCCAGTCCGCGGGGGCTTTGATGACCGAAATGTTCTCGTAGGTTACGTCGCTGATGTCGCGCTTGGCTTCGTGGATAACCCCATAAGCCCTGCATTTGTCCGGCCAGGCGACGCAATTAGAGAAGGCGATCGCCTTGACTTCGTTTTTTAGATTTGGGTCCATCGTTTTCACTTCGAATAAATCGTCCCCGCTTCTTGCAAAACAGTTTTTCACCTCGACGTGATCACTATCGACGATGGCAAAGCCGTCGCTGTTCTGGCGATAGCCGAACAAGGAAACAGCACGAATGCTCGCTTCCGAGCAGCCGAATAGCTCCAAGGTCCATTCGGGGGAGCCATTCATGAGAAAACCATCCAACACGATATTCTTGCAAGAAGAGAAATAAAGACCGACTCTGGCGTGCCAGGGGAGCGGGGTGAGGTCGATTAGCCCGTGCCCTTTGATGGCGATGTTCGAGCAGCCATTCGCATTAAAGAAGGCGGGATAGCGAATCATCCCTGCCCAATCGGGATCCAAAAGTGGGGTCTCTTTGGCTTTGCTTGGGACGTTTGCAACGAGCAAAGCCCCGTCATCCAAGAGAATCTCGCAGTTCGATTTGAAGTCGATGCGGTCCACATAATGGGTTCCTTTTGCAAAGCGGTACGTCTGCTTCTCACCTGAAAAAGATATTAAGCCGTGATCGCCGGGGGTGAAGATTTTTTCTCCATAAGAGGACACGATGTTTTCCTTTTGATAGACGAAGAGAGTGAAGGCTTTTGCATAGTCCCTGTTGAGAATCACCGTGTAAGAACCTGCTTTGCTGAGACTGAAACGGAAGCTATTGTCCTCCGATTTGAAACCCACGTTCATAGAGGCGGGGAGCACCTTAAAGGAAGAAATCTCCTCAGAAGAGGCAAAGGAGATCCCGCATTCCAAACTTTCCCCTTCTTTGAGGCTTGCTAAGGCGAAACTATGCATCCCTTCCGCCGTTCTGACCCCATAGGCCTGAGCCTGTTTGCCACCAAGACTGATTTTGTAATAAGGAGAGAGAACGACCCCTTTTGATTGCCCATCGTTGTTCCAGAAGCCATCCTCGTTTTTGATGTCGCCTTCTAAAAAGGAGGCAAGCTCGCTGGAAGAGAGGCTAGGCAAAGAAAAGAAAGAGATGATGTCCATTGGGCTTTCCTCATTGAGAGACGACTCCTCCACAAAAGAGGAAGCGTCGAGTTCGGATTCTAAACAAGAAGAACTTTCCTCCCCTCTCGAAACGGCCTCGCTAGAAGAAGATTGCCATGGCGAGAAGGCGAGTTGGCAGGAGCTTAGCGATAGGGCAAGCAAGAGACAAGACAAGAAAGGGGCTGATCGCTTCATGATTACATCATAGGAACAAGAAGCAGGCGCGAAGTTTCCTTAGATTGTCCTCGCGTTGCGCTTCAGAGAATGAGTTTGCCTTTCGTTGCGAAACATTGCACCCTCGTTTTGATTGCGAGCCCTTTTCTTTGAAAGCCCTTACATTGCAACGATAATTTAGCCACGGAGGATTTCCATGAAAAACAGAAAAATACTATTCGTTTTGGCCGCAGGGGTGCTTGCCGCTCCTTTGCTGGCCGCTAATGGGGCGGTGGCCCTAAATGCTGAAGATGGGGCGAACACTTATTTAGAAAAGACATTCACCACCGACGGGATTAGCGACGCCAAGGCTTCGTCCAACATTACCCTTGAAAACGACGGGGGCGAGTTCGATGGCGTGAAGCCAGCGGATGGCGGGGCTCTCTCTTATCTCACCTACGAAGTCAAGACAAAGGACTCATCTAAATCGTTTGATTCGATGGCTCTTACCCTCGACACGGGGCGTTTCGCCTACTATTTCGGAGATTTCGGCGTGAATTTCGACGTCTATGTGAGCGACAGCGAAACTCTTCCAAGCGAAAAAGCCTACTCGCTCGCGGCGACTGGGAGCGCCCTTAGCACCATCACGGCGACCTTAGACGAAAAAGTCGCCGCGCTTAATTCCTCGACTCTTTATCTCTCATTCGGCTTTTCCCCGAAGAACGCGGGATGCGGGTATGACGTGAGCTGGACAATCTTCAACCATGTCAAAGTTACAGGCACAGAGAAAGCCTCAACCCCAAGCGACGTCATCACCCATAAAGTTAGCGACAACTGGAGAAATGGCACCTCGAAGCCGAACTCGAATGTCTACAACGCGAATCGAATCTATAATCTCGGGGGCGACGGCAACGCCACGCATGGGGCAATCGTTGGCACCTGGGGAGGCACGCTCAGCGTCTCCGCCAACGAAAACGGTTGGGTCGAATACAAGCTGGGGGCGGAAGACGAGATCCTACAAAGCGCGAGCTTCACCTTCGTCGCGAAATTCAACAACATGGGGAATGGCGACATCCATACGGGCGATCGCCTTTTTGTGAAGGCTTCCGCGACTGGCGAGGACGAGGATTTTGAGAACCACATCATCGCCAAATACCGCCATGGCGAGGAAGAGGGGTGGATTGACGCGGGCAATTCCAATGAATTCACCCAAACCATCGATCTCGGTGGCTTCCTCTCGACTTTGGGCAAGACCAAATACATCTACGTTCGCTTCCAGATGATGCATTACCTTGCCCTGTCGAATATTGAACTCGACGCCTGGGGCACGAAGATGTTCGAAACCTCGGCAAGTTACACAGCGAAGAAAGGCTATTTCGTGAATTACGACCTCGATGGCGGAACCTTGCCCGAAGGCAGCGAGAGCGCCTTCTATGAAAGCGATGAGGTCTACACTTTGCCTACGCCCACCAAAGCCGATTACGATTTCAAAGGATGGGAAGACAGCGAGGGGAACGTCGTGACGACCTTTGACCCTTCTTCCAAAACCAACTTGGACGTCAAGGCGAGCTGGGAGATCCAAAATAACGCCCATTCCATCACTTATGTTGGGGCGGATGGGGTCGTTAATTCGAACCCCGTCTCCTATAAAGACAAAGACGGCGTTATCACTTTGACCGATCTTTCCAAAGAAGGTTACGATTTCCTCGGCTTCTATGACGCGGAGAGCGACGGAAACAAAGTGACCTCGATTGATCCTAGCAGCAATCCGGGCGACATCACTCTTTACGCCCGCTGGGAGGAGAAAGAATTCGCCATCAGCTATGATTTAGCGGAAGGCGTTTCCTTGTCCGCGAAAGGCTTAGACGCGCTCCCGACGAAAGTCAAATACACCGAGACCGTCACTTTGAAGGCAAGCGTTGCGGAAGGCAAGGGGATTGCAAAACTTCTCGTCGACGATAAGGCCGTCGACCCAGGCCAAGAAATCGTTCTCAAAGGGAGCGATCTTAAGGCTCATTCCATCAAAGCCACGACCTACAGCAAGAACAATGTCACGACTAAGGTGGACGAGAATTTCGCCTCTTACGACGCCTATGATTATTCCTTCGGCGCGAAAGCCTATGATTCCGCAAACGTCGTCATCAAGCATGACAGCGACGCCAATGCGGGCTTATGCAAGAACGCGGAAGGCCTAGACGCCTACCTCACCTACAAGTTCAACGCCAACGAAAATAAGGAAATCACCAAAATCAAGATCAGCGGCCTCGCGAGGATCTTTGACATCGATTCCTCTAAGAGCCCGAAGTTTGTCATCTACACATCGGAAGATAACTCTTCGTGGAAGGCTTTGAAGGAATATACGCCGACTAAGGTGGATGACGGGAACGAGACCGTCTCGCTTGATTACACCAAAGCCTTAAGCGAAGGGATGAACGCCCTCTATGTCAAGATTGTCTGGGACTGCGCTTCCGGTGGAAACGACTGGGTCATCCTAAAAAAGCTTGGCATTGACGTCACCGAGACTGCGATTGTTTCTCCGGACAGTTCTGAAGAAGACACTTCCAGCGAAGCTCCGCTTCCGCCCGACACGAGCTCTGAATCAAAAGGCAACGAGGGCGAAGGAAGCAAGAGCGGATGCGGTGGTGAGATTGTCGGAACCGGCATCGTCGCCATTGCCGCTCTTGCCGGCGTTGGCGTCCTTGCCTTGAAGCGCAAGAAGAGTGACAAATAATCTCAACCCCTGAGATCTTGCCCCCCAGGACACAACCTGGGGGCTTTTTGAATATTGGGCTTCGGAAATGAAAATCTAATGTTTTCTCATTCGGATTAATGTGGACCCCGTGTCAAGGACACATAATAAAAATGCCTTATGAATAGGGAAAGGGTGGCTCGGATGCCCGGGCCACCCTTTTCGATTCCTTATT
>CAVKPZ010000059.1:0-11970 GCA_963658395.1 Lachnospiraceae bacterium
AACAAAGCCTCCAAATAAATATTAATTTAAAGTATCATTTTTTACAATAAAATAAGTTATTGTTCTATTTTCATTCGGTGTAGTCTGCATTTTTAAAGTATCATTTTTAATCGTTTTAAAGTATCAAAATTCACTTTTCTTTCTTTTGCGGCTTTAGAGCAGCAAAAAAGCCATCAGGTCGCCCTGATGGCTAAAGTCTTATAACTTAGCAGAAAAGTTATTCCGCTTTCGCTTCGCTTTCCTCTTTTTTGTCGCGGAGGATGACGTTCATGATGATGCCAAGGATCATCGCGACGGAAACCGAGGTGATCTGGAGGGTCACATCGGGGAAGATGAAGTTGAAAGCAAGGCCGCCGATGCCGGCAACCAAGATGACGGAGGCAACGAAGATGTTCTTCGTCTTGCCCATGTCGATTCTCTCATTGATGAGCATCTTGACACCGCTGGAGGCAATGAAGCCATAGAGGATCAAGCTGACTCCGCCGGTGACGCAGGCGGGGATCGTTTGGACGACCGCCATCAAGGGAGCGAGGAAGCCCAGGAGGATCGAGAAGAGACAAGCCAAAGCGATGACTTTGGTGGAAGCGATTTTAGTGACGCCGACGACCGCGACATTCTCCCCGTAAGTCGTGTTGGCCGCTCCGCAGAAAATGCCGGAGATCGCCGTGGCAACGCCATCGCCAACAAGGGTTCTGGAGAGGCCGGGCTGTTCAAGAAGGTCGCGCTGGAGAAGGCCAGACATATTCTTGTGATCGCCGATGTGCTCGCAGATGGTGACAAGGGAGACAGGGATGAAAATCAGAGCCGCTTGACCAACCGCCGAGCCAGAAAGAGGCACAACGTTGCTGCTTTGAGCAGCCAGGAAGAGGAACTTAGGGTAGTCTAAGAAGGACTGGAAACGGATATTCGCGACCCAGCTGCCGTCCTCCGCTTGCTTGGCGAAAAGGTTGACGATCGAGCTGAAATCGATGACGTGGCAATAATCGTTCCCGCAGCCGTAGTAGCCGATCAAGGTGACAATCATCGCGAAGACATAGCCGCTTGCCATGCCGATGACGAAGGGGACGAGGGAGACGGTCCCTTTGCCGTAATGGGCACAAAGGGCGGTGACGATCATGGCAACCAAGCCAGAGAGAATCGCGCACCAGTTGTACTCGCCGGTGACCGCGCCGGTGGTGAGATTGCTGATCGCGCTCGAAGCGAGGCCTAAGCCAATGACGATGATGACCGGTCCGACGACGATCGTGGGGAGAAGCTTGTTGAGCCACTTGACCCCGAAGAGTTTGATCAGAAGAGCAACGAGGCAATAGACGGCTCCGACCATCGCCATGCCAAGCGGCAAAACCCAAAGGTTGACTTGGCCAGAGGCCTCGCAGTCGATTTTGATTGCCGCGCTCATGGCGGACATATAGGCGAAGCTCGAAGCGAGGAACATCGGGGATTTGAACTTCGTCGCGAAAAGATAGAAAAGAGTGCCGATGCCCGCGCTGAAGAGAGTCGGGGCAATCATGACGGAGGCGAGATTTACCATCTCACCGCCTAGCTCGACATAAGAATCCGAGAAGACGATGAGAGGGACCGTGATGCAGGCCACGAACATGGCCAAAACGTGCTGAATCGCCAGGATGATCCATTTCCCTGGCTTCTTGGGGGCTTCATCGACCTCAAGCAGCATCCCGTTTGCGTGGGGGGTTAGCGCCTCTTCGGCGCCGCTTTTGTTTCCAAACATATTGGGAACCTTCCTTTCCTTGGCAGCTAGGCAAAAAAAATAGGCCCTAAAGGCCTTGAAATACGAGGGAAAGAGGGAACATTAGCCCCATGCAGGGGTTCAGTTTTCTCCTCCGGGCTTGATTCATTCTTACTAGCTCCGGGTCTTTAGTTTAAAGGACTGGCAAGATTCGCGGAAGGGGCAGTTTTTGCTTTGGAAGCACTTTCTAAGAAGACGCATTTACAACTGTCGCTTTTTTAGAAACCTTCCGCGCCCACGTAAGCAGAGAGGCGTACAATACGCTGCGAGGAGAAACAAACTCAAAAGAACAATGGAAAACACTCAGACCAACAACTTAATCTCGTCCGCGATGCTCTACCGCCTCAGCAAAGACGTCGATTTCATCAACAAAGGCATTGAAGAAAACAAAGAGGTCGCCAAAGACGAGAAGGACAACATCTTCAAAAAGTTCGGCAAGTCCGTCTCGAACTCCGTGAAGAAAACCCGCACAGAGAGCCTTGAGAAGGCCTTAGCCAAAGACCAAGAGGCCATCAAAGCCCTCGGGGAGGGATTGCTAAGCGGGGACGCCTTCCTCAAAGAAGCCAAGAAAACTTTGGATAACCAGGCCAAGAAAACCGCCTTCGGCTTGCTCTATCTCCTTTCCGATGCCAACGAATACGACAGCAAAGAAGAAACCCTTTCCGCCTTAAGCGAAGCTCTCTACGGCAGCAAAGAGGCCTTAAGCACTCTAGACAAAGAGCTCGACGCGGATTTCCGCATCATCTCGGAATCGCTCTTCTCTTCCATCAAGAGCAACGATCTCATCAAAGAAGCCCTGAACGGCTACCTGGGCATTTTAAGCGCTCCTAGAGACGAGAAATGTGCTCTCTGCATGGCGAAAGCTGTCCTTGGAGAGGATAGCAAACCCGCCCCGATCCTTGCGATTTTGCTCGCCGGGAAAAACGCTCTCCCCTATTGCAATGACGAAGAAAAGGCCAAAGAGGCTTTCCTTGGTATCGACAAAGACTCCTACTTTGCCGCAATGGCCATCAAATCCGTTCTCACCCAAGAAGAGAAAAAAGAATGGAATGACGATGAGAAGAAAACCAATCTCAAAGGCATTCTCACCATCATGTCTCAGCTGAACCTTCTCGTTCAGATTTCCTCCATCGTGGATAAGAAGGATCCAGAAGGCGCGAAGATCAAAACGAAAGCCATCAACGGCTTCGTGAACCGCCTTGCCGATCTGAACAAATAACAATTCAACTCTCGAGCGCCTTGCTCAAACAAGGCGCTTTTTCCTTACGAAAAAAAGGATGCCCCGTTAGGAACACCCTTTCTTCGATAAGCAAGAGCCTACTTGCTTTCGGTTTCAGAAGAGGCTTCAGCAGCCTCTCCTTCCGCGGGGGCTTTTTCTTTATCTTTGCCCGAATGGGTGATGAGGTTCGTGACGATGCCAAGGATCATCGCGAAGGCAAGAGAGGTGAGCTCAATGGTGCTGTTGCCGAAGGTGAATTTGAGGACGAGCCCGCCGATGCCGCAGACGAAGATCGCGGCGACGGGGAAGAGGTTGCGGTTATCGCCAAGGTCGACCTTGCGGAGCATCTGAAGACCGGAAACGGCGATGAAGCCGTAGAGGGCGATGCAAGCGCCACCCATGACGCACTTCGGGATGGAGTTGATGAGCGCGACGAAGGGGGAAACGAAGGAAAGGAGGATGCAACCGCAAGCAGCGACGAAGATGGAGATGACGGAAGCGTTCCCGGTGATGGCAACGCAGCCGATGGATTCGCCATAGGTGGTGTTGGCCGCGCCTCCGACGAACCCTCCGACGATGGAGCCTACGCCATCGCCAAGCAGCGTCTTGTCTAAGCCGGGATCCGTGATGAGGTCTTTTTCGATGATGGAGGAAAGGTTTTTGTGGTCGGCGACGTGCTGAGCAAGCTCAACGACCGCAATAGGAACGAAAATGATGGCGATGGAGCCGATGGCAGCCCAGTTGATGTTGCTCGCCTCGGGATGCAGGCAAGCTTCAAGAAGGGTGAACTTAGGATAGTCAAGAATGCTGGTGATGGAGAAGGGGGCCAGAGACTTGAAGGAGTCGAAGCTGAGGATCTGCATGTACTCGACCTTCGCCGCAATACCGATGAGAGTGAAGATAAGGGCGAGGGCATAGCCTGCGCCGATGCCGATGATGAAGGGGATGAGTTTGATGGTCTTATTGCCCTTTACCGAGCAGACGACGATGGCGAGGAAGGTAACAAGGGCGCAGAGGATCGAAAGAAGATTGTATTCATTGCCGCCATTGCTCATCGACCAGGAGGTGGCGGTCGTAGAAAGCGAGAGACCAATCAAAGCGACGACAGGTCCGATGATGACGGGCGGAAGAAGCTTGTTGACCCAAGCGGAACCAACGAATTTGATGATGATGGCCATGACGACGTAGACTAGGCCGGCCATCGAAATGCCGATGAGAACGCCCCAATAGCCGAACCCAGCGCCGATTACTGCGCTGTAAGCGCCTAAGAAAGTGAAGGAAGAGCCAAGGAATACCGGGCTTCTTCCTTTGGTGAAGAGGATGTAAACGATGGTGCCAAAGCCAGCCCCGCAAAGCGCGGCGGCCGCGTCGAAGAGAAGCGTGCCGCCATCCGGAGTGGTATAGGTGCTCATGATAAGCGGAACAAGCAAGGTTGCCGCCATAATGGCGATCATCTGCTGGAAGGCGAAGATAAGCGTTTTCCCAAACGGGGGCCTATCTTGAATGTTGTAAGTTAATTTCATAGTGAATCCCTTAATCTCTATCCCAGAGTTCGACATTGTTCTTGCCGTCAATCGAAGCAAGATGAACCGCGATGAGTTCTTTTTTGGACGTAGGCACATTCTTGCCGACGAAGTCTCCTCTTATGGGCAGCTCCCGATGCCCGCGGTCGACGAGGACCGCCAGCATGATCTTGCCGGGCCTTCCTTTGGAGAAGATTCCTTCAATCGCCGCGCGCACGGTGCGCCCGGTGTAGATGACGTCGTCAACCAGAATGATGTCTTTCCCTTGGATAGGGAAGTTCAAATTTGATTGGTTCAGAACGGCTTGGTCGTTCAACGTGGTCAAATCATCGCGATACAGCGAGATGTCCATCTCTCCTACGGGGACGTCGACATTCGCGAATGTCTTGATGTTTGAGGCGAGGATCTTCGCAAGAGGAAGCCCTCTGGTTTTGATGCCCACTAGAACGGCATTCGACAAATCACAGTTTTCTATGATTTCGTGAGAGAGCCTTTTTAGGCACCTCTCTAGATCAGTTTCCGTTAGTAGTTCAGCTTTGAATTTCATTTATCCTCCTAGAAAAATAGCCTTGCTGCTACGCGCAACAAGGCCATGGATAAACTAACTGGATTCACCCCGTCTTGTTGATCTCTCGTACCAACTTAAAGACTATGTCACGGAGGATTATAAACAGGGGCAGGTTGAAGGCAAGGAAAATCTAAAAATTATCATAATGCCGGTTTTCCCATGCTAAACTACCCCGCGGTAAATAAGGAAGGAACCACCATGCTTAATCCATCCGACAATCTGTTCGTCTTCGATCATCCTCTCATCAAGCACAAGATCACCGTCTTGTGCGAAAAAGACACTTCGTCCAAGGATTTCCACGCAATCGTCGGGGAAATCGCGACAATCATGGGCTATGAGGTCCTCAAGGACCTCAAAACCAAGGACATCATGATCGATGCTCCAATCTCAAGCTTCATGTCCCCTGTTCTCGACACGAACTTCACAATCGTCCCCATTCTCCGTGCAGGGCTAGGCATGGTCGATGGCATCCGCAATCTCTATCCCAAGGCCAGGGTCGGCCACATCGGCTTATATCGCGATGAGCAAACCCTTAAGCCGCAAACCTATTACTTCAAGCTTCCCAAGGACGTCGCCGACGGCCCGGTCCTCATCGTTGACCCCGCGCTTGCTACCGGTGGCTCCGCCGCTGCCGCCATCCACTATGTCAAAGAAGCAGGCTGCAAAGACATCCGTCTTCTTTGCCTCATCGGGGCAAAAGAAGGCGTCGCCAGGGTCCACAAGGAACATCCCAAGGTGAAGATCTACCTCGCCAAATACGAAGACGCTCCGCTTAATGAGCACGGCTACATCGTCACCGCCTTCGGCGATGCCGGAGACCGCATCATGGGAACCTTCGACTGAAATTAATTGTTTCACGAAGCCTTCGCTTCTACGGCGGAAGCTTTTCTTAATGCCTCATTGTGTTAAGCCAAGTTTTGGCTTGTATACTACCAAACGAAAGAGAGGAAGAAACATGAAATACCTAAGCAAAGAAGAATTTGAAAAAGCCAATATGTTCGGAAAAGGGGAGCCAAATTCAGGATTCTCCCAATATTTCATCGGGAACTCCTATTTGAATGCTCTCACCGATCCAAAATGCGGCTTATTCCTCGCCAACGTCACCTTCGAGCCAGGCTGCAGGAATAATTGGCATATCCACCATGCGAAAAAAGGCGGAGGCCAGTTGCTGATTTGCACGGCCGGAGAAGGCTGGTATCAAGAGGAAGGCAAAGACCCCGTAAGTCTAAAAGAAGGAAGCATCGTCGTGATACCCGCCGAAATCAAGCACCGGCACGGAGCCAAGCAGGATAGCTACTTCTCCCATATTGCCTGCGAGCTTCCCGGAGATGAAACCAGAAACGAATGGTGCGAGCCAGTCAGCGATGAAGAATACTCAAAACTAAAATAAGGAGGGACGTATGTCGGTAAAACAAACAGCGGGCCGCGATGCCCTTGGGGAATTCGCCCCAAAATTCGCTGAGCTCAATGACGATGTCTTATTCGGAGAGGTCTGGAGCAGAGAGGACATACTTTCGCTTAGAGACCGTTCCCTTGTGACTGTTGTCGCCTTGTTGGCCCAAGGGTTAACGGATGATTCCTTCCGTTATCATTTGATGACCGCGAAAAAGAACGGCATCACGAAAGAAGAAATCGCCGAAATCTTGACCCATGCCGCCTTCTACTGCGGTTGGCCGAAAGCCTGGGCGGCCTTCAAGATGGCGAAGGAAATTTGGACGGACTAAAACAGTTCAAAGCATCTTTTGTAGACTTGAGTGTATCTTGCTTAAAAAGACGGAAAAATCGGTTTTGATGCAAGGAAGTTTCCTTTCGATGCTAACGAATGTTTTTTACTGGAAACCGACAAGTTGATGGACTTTGATCCGACAAGTTGAGGATATACGAACCGACAGATTGAGGAAATATTTCTTGTTTCTTTTTGACTTTTATTGAATCGATAGCATTTTCAAAAAAGAAAGATTACCAAGCCGCTCTTTTTTGGGGGCAATCGCTTAGTCTAAGCAATTCTTTAGCCCGTTCCACCTGTTCTTCGCTAGGAGGGTTCACCCCCTCAAGAGGATATGGGATACCAAGCTTTTTGTATTTGAATGCCCCGAGCGTGTGATAAGGGAGTACTTCGATTCTCTCGACGTTGCCTAGATTAGAAAGGAATTCCCCTTCTTTCTTAAGCCATTCTTCCTTGTCATTCCATCCAGGCACCAAAACGCGTCTCACCCAGATGGGGAAATTTTTCTTCGCGAGGTACTCGTAAAGTTCTAAAACGTTCTGATTATTTGCCCCGACAAGCTTTTGGTGTTGTTCTGGATCAATGACTTTCATATCTAACAAGAAAAGTTCGCAAAAACCCAGCAATTTATCAAATTTATCAAGGAATTGCGGGCTTTTGTTAAAAGGTCCGCCGGCCGTATCAACAATCAAGGAGACGCCGTTTTTCTTGCAGATTTCTCCTAATTCCAAAAGGAAATCGATCTGAGAAAGAGGCTCTCCTCCCGAGACCGTGATGCCCCCATTGTCTTTCCAATAAGGCTTGAAGCGGTAAAGTTTCTTGAAGGCTTCTTCCGCTGTGATGGGGTTGGTCTTAAGGAAAGGCCAGGTATCGGGATTATGGCAAAACAAGCAGCGATACGGACAGCCTTGCAAGAAAAGGACGGACCTGACCCCAGGTCCGTCCACTAGGGCGAAGGATTCTATGGATTGATAGTAGCCTAACGTCCCCATTGCTGCCCTTATTATAAAGCGTGATGGCAGGTGCGCGAGATGACGTCCATCTGCTGTTCTTTGGTGAGGTCGATGAATTTGACCGCATAGCCAGAGACGCGGATGGTAAAGTTCGCGTATTCAGGCTTCTCGGGATGGTTCATCGCGTCGATAAGTTTCTCGGTTCCGAAGACGTTCACGTTCAGATGGTGGGCGCCTTGATCGAAATAGCCATCGAGCACCTGAGCGAGGTTGTTCTTCTTCTCCTCCTCGCTGTGGCCAAGGGCCTCAGGAGAAATGGTCTGAGTGTTGGAGATGCCGTCTAGCGCATACTCATAAGGGAGCTTGGCAACGGAGTTAAGCGAGGCAAGAAGGCCATTTTGCTCCGCGCCATAGGCAGGGTTCGCGCCAGGGGAGAGAGGCTCTCCGGCCTTACGCCCATCAGGGAGAGCGCCGGTAGCTTTGCCATAAACGACGTTTGAGGTGATGGTGAGAATCGAGGTTGTCGGCTCAGAATCACGATAGGTATGACGCTTCTTGAGCTTATTCATGAACGTGCGGAGAAGCGTGACCGCAATCTCATCCGCCCTATCGTCATCGTTGCCATAGCGAGGGAAATCGCCTTCGATCACGAAGTCTTTGGCGATGCCCTTCTCATCACGAATGGCTTTCACTTTCGCATATTTAATCGCGGAAAGAGAATCGACGACATGAGAGAAACCCGCGATGCCAGTCGCGAAGGTCCTTCTGACATCAGTGTCAATCAAAGCCATTTCGGCGGCTTCGTAGTAATACTTGTCGTGCATGTATTGGATAAGGTTCAAGGTGTTCACGTAGATGCCCGCGAGCCAGTCCATCATCTTATCAAACTTAGCGATAACCTCACCGTAATCAAGGTATTCGGAGGTGATTGGCGAATAATCGGGACCAACTTGGTCGCCGGTCTTCTCGTCTTTGCCGCCGTTTATCGCGTAGAGCAAGCACTTAGCAAGATTCGCCCTTGCGCCGAAGAATTGCATTTCCTTGCCGGTTTGGGTCGCGGAGACGCAGCAGCAAATGGAGTAGTCATCGGTCCAGATGGGGCGCATGACATCGTCGTTCTCGTATTGAATGGAAGAGGTGTCCACGGAGATCTTCGCCGCGTACTTCTTGAAATTATCAGGAAGGCGGGAACTCCAAAGCACGGTGAGGTTCGGCTCAGGCGAGGGGCCCATGTTCTCAAGGGTGTGGAGGAAGCGGTAATCCGTTTTCGTCACCATGCTTCTGCCGTCTTGCCCCATGCCAGCGACTTCTAGAGTCGCCCAAACCGGGTCGCCTGAGAAAAGCGCGTTATAAGAAGGAATGCGAGCGAACTTCACCATGCGGAACTTCATGACGAGGTGGTCGACAAGTTCCTGAGCCTCCGATTCGGTCAAGGAGCCATTTTCGATGTCTCTTTGGATATAGATATCAAGGAAGGTAGAGATACGGCCAACCGACATCGCGGCACCGTTCTGGGTTTTGATGGCGGCCAAATAGCCGAAATAAAGCCACTGGATTGCTTCTTTCGCGTCTTTGGCGGGCTTAGAGATGTCAAAGCCATAGGAGGCGGCCATGTCTTTCATGCCTTTGAGAGCCCTGATTTGCTCGGAAAGCTCTTCGCGGAGGCGGATAACATCGTCTGTCATCGTGCCATCGCTGCAATTGGCCTTGTCTTCTTCTTTCCAAGCGATGAGGCGGTCGACGCCATAAAGCGCGACGCGGCGATAATCGCCCACGATGCGCCCGCGGCCATAAGTGTCAGGCAAGCCCGTCAAAATCTTGTTGTGACGGCATTTGAGCATCTCAGGGGTGTAGGCATCGAAAACGCCATCGTTATGGGTTTTCTTATAAAGAGAGAAGGCTTTGTGAATCTCCGGATCGACGGTGTAGCCATAGGTGGAGCAAGCGGTCTCAGCCATCTTGATTCCACCGAAAGGCATGAAGGCTCTCTTCAAGGGCTTATCGGTCTGAAGGCCAACGACTTTCTCTAGATCCTTATCAAGGTAGCCAGGGCCATAGGAAGTAAGCGAGGAAACGACCTTTGTTTCCATATCAAGGACACCGCCTTTGGCCCTTTCTTCTTTCTGAAGTTTTTGAAGCTCGCCCCAAAGCTTATTCGTCGCGTCGCTCGGGCCGGCTAAAAAGCTCTCATCGCCATCATAAGGATGGTAGTTGTTTTGAATAAAGTCGCGGACGTCGCAGTCTTCTTTCCATTTGCGCCCGGCAAATCCGGACCAGTTTTCGTTGTCAATCATTGGCACACTCCTTTTTGACCAAAGAAATTAAAGAAGAAGAGGAAGCAGTGAACAAGCAATATGATTAGGAAAGCGCTAACAAAAAGACCCTTTTCGTCTAAAGCGTATTTTCTTTAGACGGCATCGGGCCTTTCGTTCATGGTTGTGAACGTTCTTTACTTATATTTTACCATCAAGGTATGGGAGTCCTTGAAGGCGGTATAAACCGAAGAAAGAGGAGCGTTGTTCACAATGCGGAGGATGCATTCCCCAAGCATGTCGGCGAGGGAGATGGACTTCACGAAGGGAAGAGCAGCAAACCTTTCCGGCAAGGGAATGGAATCGGTCACGATGATCTCGTCGAAGGCCTTGCCATCCTTGATGAGGTCGTAGCAAGGATCCGAGAAAACGGCGTGCACGGCGACCATGCGGACAGATTTCGCGCCGAATTTGCGGATGGCGTTCGCGGCGTTGACCGCGCTTCTGCCCGTATCGATCATATCGTCCACGAGGATGCAGTCTTTCCCATTCACATCGCCGATGAGGTTCATGACCTCGGGAGCCCCGGTGGCGTTGCGTCTTTTATCAATGATGGCGATGGGGCAGTTGTTGAACTGCTCCGCGAGATCTCTGGCGCGTCCGACTCCACCATGGTCAGGAGAGACGACGACAAGATTGGCCAAATCAGGCTCGCTTTGGAGGAAGGCTCCGCCAAGAAGCGGAACAGCGGTCAAATCGTCGGCAAGGCAAGAGAAGAATCCTTGGATCTGGGCGGCGTGAAGGTTCACGGTGATGATGCGGTCTAATCCAGCGGCGTCAAGAAGATGGGCGACAAGAGCCGCGGTGATCGGCTGGCGGGCATGGGCCTTGCGGTCTTGCCTAGCATAGCCAAAATAAGGGCATACCAGATTGATTTCCTTGGCGGAAGACCTTTTCAAGGAATCAATGAAAATCAATGTCTCCATTAGATTTTCGTTAACGGGCGGGCAAGTGGATTCGATGATGAAAATCTGCTTTCCGCGGACCGAATCAACAGGTTCGACAAGAGTTTCCCCGGAAGGGAATTTCTTGACGATCCTCTCGCCGAGCTTGACGCCGAGTTTTTTGGCGATGGCTTCAGCGAGCTTCTGGTTCGCAGAAAGAGAGAAGATGAGTGCGTTGTCGAGCATAGGGAACTTCCTCCTCAATATTTCATTAAAGTCTAAACCAAGCAACCCACTAAAACGAGAGAAGAATTCCCTAAAGCGCTTTCTTTGCAAAAACAAGATTCTAAGCAAGGCTTTTTAATCAAAAACAAGAGGCTCGCCGCGCTCACCTTAGTCAAACCGCAAAAGAGAGTTTAACGGTTTTGACTGCAAACATGGCAAAATCGGTAAAGTCCAAAACACCAAAAAGCCCGCAAAAACAAACTATTCCTTTGCAAAAGCCCGTTGTTTTCTAGTTTTAAGATAAGCAACCCCTTAAGGCATTGCTTTACTTTTATTATCACTTCCGCATAATAGCCAAAGCCAAATCAGAAGAAGGTATTCACCATGAAGCAAAAGAAATTAGGGTTGTTGTGCTTATCCGCCTTGACGATTCTCACTCTTATGGGGTGCTCTACCGAAAGCGCAGATAGCTCATCTTCTAACGATGAAGGCGCCTCTTCAGGCGATGTTTCTTCCTCCGAGAGCGGAACCATTTCTTCAAGCAAGCAAGAAAACGGCTGGACGAGCGAGCAGAAGGAACTGCTCAAAACCTATTGCGGCGAGGTTTTGCCCTACCCTGAATACTATTTCGATGGGGAGATTACCTTCGACGTAATCAAAGACGCTTACGACGAGGACTATTCCTACCTCAAGATCAAAGACGAGTCTCTCACCTTCAGCATGGAGACTTATTTCCTCGATCTCCAAGACGCGGGATGGAACGTTGTATACGGATATAACGAAAACGCGGTCCAGACGATCTTGGGAGCGAGC
>CAVKPZ010000060.1:0-11911 GCA_963658395.1 Lachnospiraceae bacterium
TTGATAGTATAAATGCTGAAAAGTTTAGGTTGGATTAGAGAAGAAACGTTTGCCAAATTCGGGAATCTAAATACGCCAAATACGGGAATAATAAATAGCCAAATACAGGAAACTTATTGAAAAGCACCCAGCGGCACGTATAATTTTTAAGAGGCCGCAATATGAAAAACTACTACCCTAGATTGATTGAAAAGACCATTGAAAGAAAACTAAGAACAAGCGGGGCCGTCTTAATCAGCGGGCCGAAGTTCTCTGGCAAGACCACGACTTGCACCTTGCTTGCAAAAAGCAAAATAGCCCTGATCGATGATGATCTGATCACGATGGTATCCGCCGACCCCAAGATCGCTTTAGAAGGGGCGACCCCTCGCCTTATCGATGAATGGCAGACCATCCCAAATCTTTGGAACTTGGTCCGCAAGGAGGTCGATGACCGCTCTTCCTTTGGCCAGTTCATCCTCACGGGAAGCGCAACTCCTAGTGACTCGAGCAAAAGGCATCATAGCGGAGCCGGGCGAATCGCGGAGATCAAGATGCGCCCGATGTCCCTTTTCGAATCGCAAGATTCCAGGGGCAGCGTCTCGCTGAATTCCCTCTTTGAGGATGAGAACTATTCCTTTTTCGACATGAATGAGGGCTTCTCCCTTAAAGACGTCGCCTTTTATCTCTGCCGGGGCGGCTGGCCGATGGGGCTTGTTTCGAATAGAGAAGACGCTCTCGACATCACGAAGAACTACTATGATGGATTATTCAATTTCAGGGCGAGCAGCAACCCCTCTCTGCGCAGGAAGAGGCCCGAAATCCTTAGGGCCATTTTAAGAAGCTATGCGAGAAACGTCTCCTCCGAGGCAAGCCAGTCCTTGATGATGGAGGATCTTAAAAACAAAGGGATGACTCTCGACGAGAAGACCTTCCGTTCCTACTTGGATATCGCCTATGATCTCTTTCTTGTCGAAGACCTTGAGCCCTGGGTGCCGGAGCTAAGGAGCAAGACGGCGATCCGCACCGCGCTTACGCGCCACTTCGTAGACCCCTCCATCGCTTGTTGCTCACTTTACGCTTCCCCAAACGATCTTTTGAACGACCCTTCTAGTTTTGGGCTGCTTTTCGAAGACCTCGCCGTGAGGGATCTCAGGGTCTACGCGGAATCGCTTGGCGGCAAACTCTTGCATTACCGCGATAAGAACGGCCTGGAGATTGATTCCATCGTCCATCTCGAGGATGGCAGGTGGGGCGCCATCGAAATCAAACTAGGAAGCCCGGGAGGGAGTCCAAGAGGGGGCGAGGCATCTCCTGAGGCTTGATGAGATTCTTGCCCCGGCTTTCAGGAAGCCTTCCTTCAAGATGGTTCTTACTGCGGTGGGCAAAGCGCACAGGCTCGAGAACGGCGTATACGTTTGCCCGATCAATCTGCTTCGGGACTAGGAATCCCTTATTTTCTTCCTTTCCTGTGCCCGATGTGTGCGTTCGGCAGTTTTAGATTGCCGAATGCACCTTGTTATCGAATTTGTAAGCAATCAAGGAAAACCATCCCAAAAAGAGGCGGCACTAAAAGGCTAGATGGTTTTCTCTGCTTTTGTTTCCAATGCCATCGAAGGCCTTATTTATCGAACAAATCGCTGTGGGTTCCAGTTCTAGCGAGCACGAGAAGCAGCCGCTTGTTCTCGATTTTGTATATGAGCAGCCAGTCTGGGGCTATATGGCATTCCCTATAAGACTTCCAATTCCCGGAGAGGGGATGGTCCTTGAATTTGGGGTCCAAGGCTTCTCCTTTTGATAAAACGCGGATGACTTTATCCAAAGATTCGATACTTAGATTCCTTTTGATGGCGGCCTTGTAATCCTTTCGAAACTGCTTGGTCCATAGGATTGCGAACTCGCTCATCTCTTAAGCTCCCTCAAAGCCTCTTCGACGTCGGCATAGCCTTTCGCGTTGGGGTCTTTGGAGATCTTCTCCGCTTCAAGGAGCGCGCGCAGGGTCTCTTTGTTCGGCTCTTCCATCCTCACGTCGAAGGGGAACCCTCCGACGGCGATGGACTTGCGAAGGAACACGTTGATCGCGGTGGTCAGATTGAGGCCAAGCTCGTTATACGTGGATTCGGCTTCTTTCTTCACGTTGCCGTCCAAACGAATGGTGAAATTTGCAGTTGCCATATAAGTACCTTCTTTGCATGTATAATATATATGCAATGCATGTTTGACGCAATGCATATATATTAATTGATTTTACCGATTTTTTGCAGCAGCTCTATGCCTGAAGCCGAAAAAGCAAGACGACGTCCGGCCAAGCCGCCTGCAAGAAGTTCAGCGAGGTCTGGCTGGTCGCGAAGTGCATGCCGGGGGAGAAGAAGCCGAGGATCTATCTGACGAGCATCGACGCGGCAAAAAAAGAGCGTCAAGAAGACGCTGAAGACACACAGGAAGCGCTGGCCCATCGAGGAGATGTTCCGCTTCGCGAAACGCGAGCTTGGCCTGGAGATCGATTCCATCGTCCATCTCGAGGATGGCAGGTGGGGCGCCATCGAAATCAAACTAGGAAGCCCGGGAGGGAGTCCAAGAGGGGGCGAGGCATCTCCTGAGGCTTGATGAGATTCTTGCCCCGGCTTTCAGGAAGCCTTCCTTCAAGATGGTTCTTACTGCGGTGGGCAAAGCGCACAGGCTTGAGAGCGGGGTCTACGTTTGCCCAATCAATCTGCTTCGGGACTAGGAATCCCTTATTTTCTTCCTTTCTTTGTGCGTTTGGCAGTTTTAGATTAACGAATGCGCCTTGTTATCGAATTTGTAAGCAATCAAGGAAAACCATCCCAAAAAGAAGCGACACTAAAAGGTGGGGTGTATCGACTTCTTTGGGCCGGCAGAAGGCCTAAAGATTGGAAAGAAAACACACCCTCAAATAGAGGGGACGAGTCAAGAAGCCAACACATCCCCTACACGCACGCCTTTGACAGTTCTTTTTCTCGAAGTTAAAAAATAGCCAGACGCAGTGCGCTGTTTTTTATGCGTTGCGCTGTTTTGAAATGTAGCACAACATTCTTAAGTCAGGCTTTTTCCATTCTTTCCTAAGCCAAGGGGGGACGATAATCCCGTTGGAGGCTTTTACGTGGGGTGCCCTTTGGGTTGCCTGATGGGTCTTCATGCCGTCGGGACCAAGAAGAAAAGATAGACGAAGAACGGGGCGCGGAGGAAAGGGTTCTTTGGCGCATATCGAAAACTGACATTCAGGTGGGTCGTGCGCCCTTGCTTGGCCGCTTTTCCTTGCTTTCGGGAGGGGGGGGCTATGATTTTCTTGAACTATAAAAACAAGTTCCGGTTTTAGTCGAACCGCTTTTGAAAAGAAGAGGTAAACGAGTCATGTCTATGATCGACGTAATCAAGTACGAAGGCAAGAACGACGTCTTTGTCTTCAAACATCCCTGCGAGGATTTCAACGCCGGCACACAGCTGATCGTCCATGAGTCCCAAGAAGCGGTCTTCTTCAGGGACGGCAAGGCCATGGATCATTTCGGCGCCGGCAAATACACCCTCGACACTGAATCCCTTCCCTTGATGAAAGGCTTTTTCAAGAAGATTGCCAATGGTCCGAGCCAGTTCCACGCGGAGGTTTATTTCGTCAACCTCGCGACCATGATGGGCGTGAAGTGGGGGACCGATTCGAAAGTAAGGATGTTCGATCCTGCTTCTGGGCTCCACATTGAGATTGGGGCGCACGGCGAGTTCAACATCCGCGTCCAGGATTCAGGGAAAGTGCTTCTTAAATTGGTCGGAACGGAGCTCGGATTAAAGGAAGAGGACGTGATCGATGGCAGCGGATACCCCGCTTCTTCGGTCTCTGGCAAATTCCGCGCCCTCGTGATGAGCAAGGTCAAATCCTTCCTGCCGAAAGCCATTCGTGAGAACAACATCGATATTCTCGAGGTCGATGAGCACCTCGACGAGCTTGGCGACTACATCAGGGGACAGCTGAACTCCAACTTCGAAACCTATGGCTTATATCTCCCCGAGTTCTACGTGACGAGCATCGTAACCCCGGATGATGATCCCAACTTCCGAAGGCTCAAGGCCCAGCACGCGGAGAGATATCTCAAAGTGCAGGAAGAGAGAATCAAGAAAGCCGAGGCCGAGGCGAGAAGGGACAGGGTGGTCGTCGAGGCCGAGACAAACGCCGAGGTCAAGATCATCGGAGTCAAAGCGGAAGAGGAGGCTATTAAAAGGATGGCCTATGCCGAAGCCGAGAAGGAAAGGGCTCAAGGATTCGCCCACGCGGACGCTCTTAAAGCCATGGGGGGCAGTTACCACATGGAGACCTCGAGGGTCGTCGGCAAGGCCGCTGCGGAGAATGAAAGCAGCGGAAACGTTAGCGGCATCGCCAGTGACATCGTCAAAGCCGGCGTAGGCATCGGCGTAGGCGTAGGAGTCGCCAAACAAGTTGTGGGCACTGTGTCTGGGGTTGCCCAGGACATCGTGAATCCGGCTCCCGCGGCGCCTTCTAATACTGGTTGGACCTGCCCTGAATGCGGGACAACCGGCAACGATGGGAAGTTCTGCAAGGAATGCGGCCACAAGCATCAAGAAGGGCCGTGGACGTGTCCGGAATGCGGCACCATCAACGATGGGAAATTCTGCAAGGAATGCGGGCATAAGAGAGGGTAAGAGACATGAAAAGCAAAACCAACAGAAGCGGCATCATTGCCACCTCAGTTATCACTGTCTTGCTCATCGCCATTTTGAGCGTTCTCACCTTCGTGGTGCCTTTTACGAAGGTCGATCAGAGCGTCTTGCTCGTCGTCTATATCTGCTCCGTCGTTATTTTTGCCCTAGAGGGCGGCCTGACGATTGGGCTGCTCTTTGGCAGGGGGAACGGGAATCAGAAGATCTTAGGTCTCCCAATCGTCCATTCGGGCTTCGTTGCCGCCACCATCCAATTAGTCGCTACAATCGTCTTCTACGCTCTCAACGCGTTTGTCTTGGTCCCTCTGTAGATCCCAATCGTCGTTGAGGTCGTCCTTTATTGCTTCGCGGCGATCCAACTCGCCCTTGGCTTCTTCTTCAGGGCGAGAAATGAAGAATACCATGAGAACAAGGCGAACACTGAATGGATGGATTCGCTCCGCGCGGAGATCAGGATTCTTGCCTCTTCTAAGGCGGAAGGGGAGTTAGGCAAAGCCTATGAGGGTCTTTATGATCTCGTCAGGGGAAGCGATCCTGTCGGGAATGAGAGATCTCTTGAGGCGGAGAAGAAGATCGATGGGCTTCTCACCGAACTGAAGGCCGCTCAAGAAGAAGGGTCTTCGGAGAAAGAGACCGGCCTCGTTAATGATGTGGCGTCCGCCCTTAAGGAGAGGAACGCCCTCTGTAAATTAGGCAAATAAACGAAATGCGCTAGAGGAGGGGGCTTTTAAACTTTTTCCTCGCTTTTGCGAAAAAGAGCCAAAATTATGGGATTATTCAAGTGCAAATGCTGCGGGGCGGAACTTCATGTCAAAGACGGGGATAAAGTGGTCACCTGCGATTATTGCGGCTCCACCCAGACAATCCCCAATAGCCAGGACGCGAATGTTTTGAGTGTCTACATGAGGGGCAACTCTCTCCGAAACCAGGGCGAGTTCGACAAGGCCTACGCCGTGTTTTCGAAACTCTCCGACAGCGAATCCTCCGATGCGGAGATCTATTGGAACCTCTTGCTTTGCAAATACGGGGTCACCTACGTCGATGATTATGATGGCAAGAAGAAGCCGACGATGAACCGCGTCTCCTTGTCTTCGATCCTCGATGACCACGATTACCTTAAGGCGCTTTCCTTAAGCGATGCCCTTTCGAAAGAGGCCTACGTCGAGGAGGCTAACCGCATCGCGAAGATCCAAGACGGGATCATCAAGGTCATCAAGAAGGAGAAACCCTACGACGTCTTCATCTCGTATAAAGAAAGCGATGAGTTCGGAAACAGGACCGAGGATTCCGTCTTGGCTCAGGACGTCTATGAGAAGCTGACGGAGAAAGGATACCGGGTTTTTCTTTCTAGGATCACCTTATCTTCCCTCGTCGGCCATGACTACGAGCCTTATATTTACTCCGCCTTATACACTTCCAAAGCCCTCATCCTCGTCTCTTGCAGCGTCGACTACATGAACGCCCCGTGGGTGAAGAACGAGTGGCAGCGCTACATCTTCATGATGCAGAAGGATAAGAGCAAGGCCCTCATCCCTTGCTATAAGGGCGTCGCCCCTTATGATTTCCCTAAAGAGATCAGAAATTTCCAAGGCATCGACATGGGGAAGCTCGGCTGGATGCAGGACCTTTGCCTAGGCGTCGATAAGACGATCGGAGGGAAGAGCAGGACAGCAGCCCAGGCCAAAGGTGAGCCCGACGAGGCTCGCGCGAGCTTGGCCTCGCTCATCAAAAGGGCGGGCATGCTGATCGATGAGGGGAGTTTGAAGGAAGCCGCGCAGAAGATCGATCACATCCTCGATTTGGATCCGGAGAACCCCGATGCCCATGTCCTGAACTTTAAGCGCCTCTTCCTTTCTAAGGGGGTTAAGCCCTTCATCGAGAAGGCTTTCGAGAACGACGGGGTCCCCGAGGACTTCACGAAGAACTCCTCTTACCAAAACGCGCTGAAATTCGGCGGGGAGAAGGCAAAAGATGAGCTCGAGGCTTTCCTTTCTTCTTGCTACAGGGACATCGTCTTTTATCTCCGGGAGGAGAAGAATCTGAAAGAGCTTTGCCGCGGAGATCATAAGATTGATGGCTCCTACCGGAAATTCGAGGTTTTTCTGAAGGGGAGGGCGAGCGAAGAGGAAATCAAAGAGATCGAGCGGAAATGGGAATTCTCCGACGGGGCTGGGTTGCTGTTCTTCAACGCTCAGGATGGCAACGGCATCATTCTTAACGCGAACGGGGAGATCAAAAGCACCTTGAAAGGGGCTTCGAGCTTCCCCTCGAGCAGCGTCTCCTGCATCTGCCTCACGGAAGTAGGCGACCTGGATAAGATCAGCATCATCGGAAAGGATGGAACGCTTCTTTTCTCCGAGCCTTTCCGGCAATGCAAATTGCAATTCGAGATGAAACTGTATGAGGTGGACTACGTCGCGCTTTTCAAGCGTTACCACGAATACCTTCTGATCAAGGGGTTTCACGGGATCACTTTCGTGAACAAAGGCAAAATAGAAACGGTGGCAAGCGACTTCTCCGGGGAGCCAGATATCGATGACCTACTTTCCCCCTTAAAAGAGGCGGAGGAAGAGATGAGGCGGGCCATCAAGAAGCTGAAACGCTTGAGAAGGCTTCCTTATTTGCTGATCCTCGGCGGGCTCGCCGCGATAGGATTCGGGATCTGGGTCGCAATTTCCGCGAATTTTGTCCCCGGGCTCATCTTAATAGGGGTTGGAATCGCCACTTTGTTTGTCGGAATCAGCGTTTTCAGCGTCTTTGCGATACAAAAGCGAAACCAAGCGCATTTAAGGGAGGCAACTTATGCCGTTATTCAAATGCAAATGCTGCGGGGCGGACCTGCAGGTCGAAGAAGGGGACAAAATCGTCACCTGCGATTATTGTGGCTCCACCCAGACGATCCCCAATAGCCAGGACGCGAACGTCTTAAGCATATACGCCCGCGGCAATCTTCTCCGCTCCCAAGGGGAGTTCGAGAAGGCCTACGCGACCTTCGCGAAGCTCCTTGACGGCGAGAGGGAGGATGCCGAGGCCCATTGGAATCTGCTTCTCTGCAAATACGGCGTAACCTACGTTGACGACTACGACGGGAGGAAGAAGCCGACGATCAACAGGATGTCGATGTCCTCGATTTTGGACGATGAAGAATACAAGAAGGCCCTTTCCCTCGCGGATGCGGTGGCCAAAGAGCAATACGAGGAGGAGGCCTCATCCATCGCCAAAATCCAGGATGGCATCCTTCAGATCGTTCAGAAGGAAAAGCCATACGACGTTTTCATCTCCTACAAAGAAACGGATGAGTTTGACTCCAGAACGGAAGATTCGGTGCTGGCCCAGGAGATTTACGACAAGCTTCAGGAGGAGGGCTACCGGGTTTTCCTATCGAGAGTGAGCCTTTCTTCCGTCGTGGGCCACGAGTATGAGCCTTACATTTACTCCGCTCTTTACACGGCGAAAGCCATGATCCTGGTGGCCTGTAATCCGGACTACGTTAACGCGGTCTGGGTGAAGAACGAGTGGCAGCGATACCTCTTCATGATGCAGAAGGAGAAAGGCAAGATCCTGATCCCGTGCTACAGGGGCGTCGATCCCTACGACTTGCCCAAAGAACTGAGGAGGCTTCAAGGCATCGACGCCTCGAAGCTAGGCTGGATACAGGATCTTAGCCTTGGCCTCAAGAAAGTCATCAAGAAAGAGAAAGAGGTCGTCCAGGGGAAGACCGTGATCGCCGCGAATAGTCTCGATGGCATGGCCGATCAGATGATCCAAAGGGGCTTCGATTTCCTGAAGAAGGGGGATGTCGGGCAAGTCAAGAAGCTCTTCGAGGAATCGCTTAGCTACGCGGACAAGGCTCTTGCCCACATGGGGTTTCTCTGCGCTGAGCTTGGAAAACAAGATCTCGAGGGGCTGGCCTCGCTGCACAAGGACATCGGTGATGAGCCGCGTTATGCAACGGCCTTGAAGATTGCTAGCAACGAGGAGAAGAAGGAAATCGAGGGGATTCGCGAATCGATCCTAAAGAACATCGCCGCGGACAAAGCGGCGATTGAGAAGGAGAAGAGGGATAGATACGACTACGCGATAAGCCTTAAGAACAACGGCGAATACCTAGAGGCGGCCGCGCGCTTCTCTGAGCTTTCCGAATTCCTTGACGCCAGAGAGCAGCAGGGCGAGTGCCAACGCCTGCAGGCATTAGAAGAGAGAAAGAAACGCCTTGAGAAATACCTTTTCGAGGTCAAGCGCATATGCAGATACAAGAAGCCGACTTTGGAAGAGCTTGAGAATGCCCTCTCGATGGCCCGCGTTCTGAAAGAGGAGAATTACGGGGAGGGGGTTGACGGGTATCTTGCCTACCTCTCCAAAAAGATATCGGCAAAGCGGAAAATCAAAGTAATCTCAATCGTTTCCCTCCTCTCTGCTCTTTTCCTTGCCATTTTCATACCCGTCATGACGGTCAACGTTTTCATCCCGCTGGGGAGGCAAAACGAGGCGATCGCCGCAATCGAGGCCAAGGATTATGGCAAGGCGAACAATCTTCTTAAGGAAAATGGCGACTTCGGAGAGAGCGAGAAGCTAAAAACGATGGTCGAAGTTGGCCGCGACCTTGAGAAATCCTCTTATCGCTTCGCCCTGATGGACATCTCTCAAATCGGCGGCAGTTATTTCGTCAGCCTTGACTACAAAGGCGGGATGGGCGAAGCGACGCCCTCCTTTGGCACCGACTACACGGTCACGAACAAAGCAACTAAAAACGGCTATACCTTTGTGAAGTGGGAAGTGGACGACTACAGTCTCGACGCGCGCAATTATTCCGTTTTCGTGACTCTTGGGGCGGGCTATGGGGTGAACACCTACAAGATAACCTACAACCTCAATGGCGGGACCAACGACCCTTCCAATCCATCGACGTATACGGTGGAAGATGCGACTATAACGCTAAAAGAGCCGGCCAAGGACGGCTACGCCTTCCTCGGGTGGAGCACCGGCTCCAAGATCATCACCTCCATTGAGACAGGCTCTTTCGGCGATCTTACCCTTACGGCCCAATGGAGGGCGGAAAAGCAGAATATGAGCGTGGTGAGCTCTGATTCTTCTAAAGGCACCGTTTCATTTTCTGGGACGGTCTACACGGATGAGACGATTGTCGTGACCGCATCCCCAAAAAAGGATTTCGCTTTCATGGGATGGTACTCCGAGGGGAGCCTGGTGAGCAGGGAAAATCCATACACGTTCCAGATGCCCGCTGGGGATCATTCTTTGGCCGCTCGATTTGGGACCAGAAAAGAAAGCCTCGGCGTCGACCCCGTCATTGACTTGGAGAACAAGACAGTGACTTACGGCCTCTACCCGCAGAAGCGCGTCTCAAATTCTGCGACCCTCTCTTCCCTTAACGCTTTGACTTCTGTCGAGAGCAACGGCTGGTATCTGCTCGACGGCTGCTACTACGCGAAGAAAGAGGCGAGCCCGTACAATTCCGGCTACACCTTCGACGACGGGACGACGATCGTCAGCGGCACGGCCTACTGGTTCAAATGCGAGCCCATCGAATGGAGGATCCTCTCCTCCTCCGAGGGCGAGTATTCCCTCGTCTCGACAGTGCTCCTCGACGCGCATCGCTACAACGAGTATTACTCCGGGACCAAGAACGGCTGCTACGCGAACAATTATGAACGCTCGGAAATCAGAGGCTGGCTGAACGGCGATTTCTACGATTCGGCGTTCTCCCTGGGGGATTCCCTCATCCAGACCACGACGGTCGACAACTCTGCCTCGACGACGAGCTCCAGCTCGAACAGCTATGCCTGCTCCGACACGGAGGACAAAGTCTATCTGCTGAGCTACAAGGATTACGCGAACGCGGCCTACTTCGCCGCCCCGGCGTCAAGGCAAAGCAAGACCACCGACTGGGCCAGGGCGAACGGGGCTTATTGCAGCACAAGCTCCTCCTATCTCCACAACGGATGGTATTGGACGCGCTCGCCTTTTTCGTCCTACTCCGGCCGCGCGTGGAACGTGTACTACGACGGCGACCTCAACCACAGCTACGTGGACGGCTCCTACTGCTCCGTGCGCCCGAGCCTTCGCATCAAGGTCGCGCAATGAAATGGAGCGAGATCAAGAACCGGTCAACGCCGCCCTCAATCAAGATGGCCTTGGCCATCAGAGGGCGGCATCTTAGAAAGGAACCAAATGAAATGGCTTATGACGATGAAATCTTGCCCGGGATGCTTAATCCGGGCGAATTCGACCCGAAAATGTATGAGGAAATATTCCGAAATGCCCCGAACGTTCGCCTAAGCGACGAGAGGATTCGCTGCCCGCTTCTAGAGCGGGCCATTGCGAATTCCCTTGGGGCCGCCACGGCAATGGGCTCTCTTATGTACCGCCTTAGCGAAGCGGGCAGGGCGACCTTAAGTAATTCTATAAAGGACCAGCTTGCGGGTTCCCTCTTTCAGTCTTTTTCGGGAGTGAAGGCAAGCATGACCAAGAGCGATTATCGAGTCTGGCATGACTTCTTGTGTCAGGAGCTCATCGCCATGAGCGAAGGCCTTGAATGCAAGGAGGGGGAGCCCGGGTGGACCTACGGGAATTCCCAAAAGGTCGTTAACCTGATCGTCAAATACCTGGTCGTCATCGCTTCAAGGGGGAAGGAGATCGGAATAAGGAACGAGACCACGGAGATAGGGGACGCTTTTCTAGGCGTTAAAGATGATTTGGACATTCCCGTCGATTCCTATATCCTCGAGGCTTCTTGGAACCATAACCGGAGGAAAGGAGAGAGACAACTTGTCTTGCCTTTCAATGGCGAAAGGCAAGAGGGAGGGTTCGCTTGCTACAAGGTGAAGCCCTGGAGCAAATGGGGCAAGGGCGATTACGACAGGTACTCGGAGTCTCTTCACGAAGTATTCGACTGTCCTTTGGACTGGGAGGGATATGCTTGGACGGAAGTCGGGAAGGCGAGGAAGAAGGTAAAAATCTGAAAACGAGGGTTGCCTACTGGATTTCGTGGACACCCGTAGCTCGCGAAGCCTATAACTCCTAGTGCTACGTACGCCGCTAGCTTCTAGCGAAGGAGCAGCCGTCGCTAGATGTTCAATCCGTAATAGTCCAACTGGACGAATTAAGCCTCTGGTTGGCCTTGTCGTTTTGACAACGGGCGTACCCCAACCTAAGATTTCATTCGTAATTCCTGTCTTTAGGGCTTACCCCTATTTTGGGGTGTTAAAAGTCAATCGAAATCCAG
>CAVKPZ010000061.1:0-11907 GCA_963658395.1 Lachnospiraceae bacterium
CTGTCCTTAATTTGAGGACAGCTCCTTTATTTTTATCTCCCAATGGAAACCGTCTAACCAACCTTAAGCGTTCGTACTAACATTTTGTGGCAAAAGGAGAAAGCTATATGAGCCAATGGGAAAAGATGATGAACGGCGAGGTCTATAACGATTTCGACGATGAGCTGTTCCAAAAGAGAGTGGAGGCCAAGAAGCTTTTCAAAGCCTACAACAAAACCGGGGATGACGAGACGGCATTAAGGAATGAACTCCTGACCAAGCTTTTCAAAAAAGTCGGGAAGAACGTTTGGATTGAACCGGATTTCCATTGCGAGTTTGGGAAGAACATCACGATCGGAGATAACGTCTACATCAATTTCGGATGCGTCATTTTGGATTGCGGGGACGTCAACATTGGAGAGAACACGTTAATCGGTCCTAATGCCGGGATATATGTGGCAAACCACTCCACGCATTATTCCGAGCGTATTCAAGGCGGATGCTATGGCAAGCCCATTAGCATCGGCAAGAATGTGTGGCTAGGGGGTGATGTGAAGATCCTCCAAGGGGTCCGCATTGGGGATAACTCCATCATCGGTTGCGGCAGCATTGTGACGAAGGACATCCCCGCTAACGTTATCGCCGCCGGTAATCCTTGCCGCGTCTTGCGTCCCATAACGGATGAAGACAAAACGGGATATGACCCAAACAAACAATAACAAAAAAGCCTGCAAATCTTAGAAAATAAAGGCTTTTTGCAAGGATAATCAGCGAATCTTTACCTTCTGATTTTTTCGTTTTTCGCCCCTTTTTAAACTGTTTTCGCCCCTTAATATCTTAAAAAAGTGGCTTCGTAGCGGTAGTTTCTTTCAATTTTAGGGCTTCCCATATAAAATATGGGACATGAGCCCATCCCCCTTCTCTAAGGAAAGTACGGAAGCGATTGCTTCCAGCAGCATTCCTCTTGCCCTGTTTAAAATCGAAATCAAGAAAACGATTCCGATCCTTATCTCGGATGGCTTGCTTCAAAGCGTGTCTCTCAGCAAGGAAGAGGCCTTTGCCGCGTTTGAGAAAGATCCCCTTTTCTTGACTCAAGATGAGATGAGGCCAAGCATCAAAAAAGCCTTGGATGCCTTTTTGAAGGAGCAAAGAGGTTTCGATGAAGAGGTCACGACGAAATACGGGACCCACACGACTTTTCACAAGGTTCGCGTCTCGGGGAAACTTCTTGAAATCAATGGGGAACGCTATGCATATTTCCTCTTCACGGACCTCAGCCCTTATCTCCTCCATCATTCCAATGAGCGCTCGAACACCCTTGTCTTGAACAACGCGGATGTGAAGATTCGCAAAGACCTTTTCGACGGACTCACCGGCTTGCCTAACATGGCTCATTTCATTGAGCTCGCCAAAATCGGAAGAGCTTCCATTTTTGGCAGGAAACAGCCTTTCTGCGTTCTCTCCTTCGACTTAATCGGCATGAAGTCCTTCAACCTTAAATACGGGACGGCGGAAGGGGATAAGCTCTTAATAGAATTCGCGAATTTGCTCGCCAAAACCTTCTCTCAGCTTTGCTGCTCCCGCTTCGGCGAGGACCATTTCTATGCCTTTGCCCTCACTCATGGCATTGAGGCCATTCTCTCGCGCTTCTTCGAGGAAGCGAAGAAGCTCAATAGAGGGAACAGTCTGCCTGTGAAAGTCGGCGTTTATCGCTGCAAGGAGGATGAGAAAAACGCGATCACCGCGTTTGACAAGGCCAAATTCGCCTGCGATTCCGATCGCTTGACCTACGCCTCCCATTACATCTTCTTCACCGAAGAGATGGAGAAGAGCATCGAGATGAGGGACTACGTGCTCTCTCATCTCGATGAGGCTCTCGAAAAAGGCTGGATCAAAGCTTATTACCAGCCGATCTTCCGCGCGGTGAACGGGCTCGTGTGCGACGAAGAAGCCCTTGCAAGATGGGAAGATCCGACCCTTGGGGTCGTAAGCCCGAAAGATTTCATTCCTTATCTAGAGGAGGCCCATCTTCTCTACAAAGTCGATATCCGCATGATTGAGCTCATCGTCAAAGGTTTCGACGAAAAAAGGAAGGCCAACATACCCTTGGTCCCCGTCTCCTTGAACCTTTCCCGTTTCGACTTCGAGCAAGCCGATATGGTGGAAGAAGTCGTGAAGGCGATGAAAAAGGGCGGGTACCCCCATTCTTTGCTAACGATTGAGATCACCGAAGCCGTAGCGGGACACGACCAGGAATTCGTCAAAACCCAGATCAAACGCTTCCATGATGCGGGCTTCAAGGTCTGGATGGATGATTTCGGAGCGGGATATTCCTCTTTGAACGTCCTCTCCGATTTGGAATTCGACCTCGTGAAGATCGATATGAAGTTCATGCGGAACTTCATGACGAATGAGAAGGTGAGGCCCCTTCTTTCCAGTATCCTTCAAATGGCTCAGTCCTTGGGTGTGGACACCCTTTGCGAAGGCGTGGAGACCTTCGAGCAATTGGTCTTCTTGCAGAATAACGGCTGCGACAGGATTCAGGGTTTCTATTACGAAAAGCCGGTTCCTTTGGCTAAAATCCTTACCCGCACTTCGAAATGGGCGAGGGAGAACCCGTTGGACACCCCCTACTACGACGAGGTGGGCGAGGCCTGCTTAGAGCATCCGCAAGGCATCGAAAGCGACCAAGGGGTGAGATCGGGCATCTTGGAGTATCAAGAAGGGAATTGCTACTTCCTTAGAGGGACTCAGGCCTATCGCGAGTTCTTGGAAAAAGGAGGGATGGTCAATTTCTCTTCCTCCACGAAAACTCGCATTCCTTTCTCAAAAGACCCGACTCCTGGTTTCATCGACGCGATCGAACGAACCATCTCCTCGGGAAACCCCGTCCGTTTTCCGTTTTTGGAAAAAGGGTTGCCGGCATACCAAGTTAGCGTGAAAGAAATCGCTAGAAAAGGCGTCAGTTCCCCTTGCTATGCGATTCTTGTGGTGTTAGAGCCTTCTAGCGAAGAATATCTCGTGGAAGAGTCTCTCTTCCCGACTTTGACGGTGAAACTGATTCGCGACGAAAAAGGGAACGCCATCAACTTGCGCTACCTTGATTGCAATAAGAAGCAGGAAATCGAATCCGGCATCCCCAAGAAGAAGCTCGTGACCATGACTCTGAAGGATACTTTCCCAAACCCCTCCATGCGTTGGATTGAGCTTTGCCTTGAAGCCGCCGAGAAAAAAAGCGACGTCACTGGCGAATTCTACGCTAAGGACATCTCCCGGAACCTCTTTTACTCCGTCTCCCCTCTTTGGGAGAAGGACGCTTTCCTCTTCCGTTTCTTCGAAATCAGCGAGAAGACGATCCTCAACATGAAAAACAGGCACGACGCAGGGGCGGATGGCTTGCTTTATAAAGCGGCGAAAACTCTTGCCGAAGGCCATTCCGTCCACGACATCAACTTGTTTTTGGAGGAACTCACCCGCGGGCTCGGCTGCCGCTTTGGCTTATACAAAACAAGCAGGGGGGTCTCGCGCATCGTGACTTATTCCCCGCAATCAGGCAAAGCCCCGGCGTTCGTCTTCTCGCCGAACCGCCTTGCGAGTTTCGAGGAGCAAATTGCCAAATACGACTACTACGATTCCCTGAATGCCCCAGAGAAAAATGGGCTTTTCTCTTGCTCCAGGGCCATGGCCGCCCCGATTAAGCGTGGGGGAGAGATAGTCGGCTATCTAGCTTGCTTTGACTATTCCCTGGACAAGAGGGATGAGACTGCGGTCTGCCTTTTGGAAGGCGCGGGCTTGCTCGCATCTTTCTTGGTCACCAAGAAGAAAGAGGTCGCCGCCTATCTCGATTCGCCTCACGAGAAAATCAAGGAAACGAAGTTAGGAAGCGCCTCTTTCGCCGAAAAGAGTTGTCTTGACTCGCTCAACATGAGTTTCTTGACCTACTGCGGTCCGTTCTTCGCGGTTTTGATGGTCTTCCTTGTCTTCGCGGGCATGACCTTCAGCTCCGCGGTGTTTCCGGGGACCTCTTTGTATGACATCCCTTCTTACTCGGTTCCGCGTTTCGCTTGGCTTGGCGCCTATGTCCTTGTTTCCGTTGGGGCGACGTGGTACGCGATCTTTTACCGAAGGAGGAAGCAGCTGGTTTCCCATCGTTTGACGGAAGGGGTTTTGCTTGCTTACCTCGGGCTGACCATCTTATTCGGGCTGTTCTTAAGCTGGCAGGATTATCAGCTTGGCGTCTTCGATTTCCATTACGCCCTAGCGATGCTTTACCTATTTTGCTGTTATAGAATGCGCCCGTGGAAGTCGGCCGTCTACCTATTTTCCGCCTTCCTTTTCCTTTCTTTGTTCTGTGCTTTCGTGCCTTGCGTGCCGGAATGCTCCTCTTCCCTCAACTATCAGCTGAGCCCGCTTTATTTCATCACTAACAGCGGCATTATCACGGTTTGCCTCTTCCTCGGGAGCGTGCTCTATGTGCTCTCGCTGAGGATGATTCGCCTTGCGACAATCGATCCTCTGACCAAAATGAGGAATCGCTTCGCGCTTAACCTCGACAAAAAGAAATTCTATGGCGAGCCTTGCTTCCTGATGGTTCTGGACATCGATGACTTCAAGCATTGGAACGATACCTATGGGCACGACAAAGGCGATGAGCTCCTCGTCCAGTTCAGCGACTTGCTCAAAGACGTTTTCGGGAAAGACAGCGTCTATCGATACGGAGGAGACGAGTTCATCGCTTTGCTTGATGCGGAAAGAGACGAATTCGAAGGCATGATTGCCTCTTTTCAAAGCCGCGTAAGAAAGGATCTTTCGAACGGACTAGAGAAAGTCTCCTTCAAAGGAGGCTACCGCGAGGTCGCTTTCAGCAGCGAAGCTAGCTTCCTTACCGCGGTTTCCGCTTGCGACGCTTTGCTATACGAAGGCAAGAAGTCAGGCAAGTCGACGATCGTAGGAAGATAACTTAGGCTTTCTTAGGACGGACAAGGTAGAAGGGCATATCCTTCTTTTCTTTGTTGAGGAACCTGCGCCCGTCTTTCCTGCAGGCTTTGTAAGCGGCGTGCTTGCCGGAGAAAAGAGCGATGGGAAGACCGCCTGGAGACATCGTCCATTGGCCCGCATAGAAGAAATTCTCGGCGTCAGGGAAATTGCCTTTCCTCCAAAGCTCTTTGGATTTCTTCGTGGAAAGGAAAGACATGTAAGAGCCCTCGTAGGCGTTCGTGTAATGCTCGTAAGTAAGCGGGGTGACGACGTCCAAAAGCTCGATATCGCCAGGGTTCAAGCCCATCTTCTTTTCCAAAATAGAGGCGATTTGCAGCCCTTTTTCGTTTTTGAAGGCGAGATAGTCCTCTTTTTTCATCTCTTTCATCGCCGCGTAATCGCCCTCCTTCGAAAGCAATAATACGGTCATTGGGGTGTAGCCCCTGGCGCAGAGAGTTTTGTCGAAGGAGAAGGAGCGGACCGAAAGGGAAGTAAGCGTGCGGCCAAGAAAGGGGAGCGAGCAGAGATAATCCATTGTCGAGGGGAGTCCCGAGATATCTCTTTTCGTCGCGTACGAGAACTGAAAGGCTGAAATCAAAGGGAAATCTTCCTTGTTCTCGAAACGGCGCTCGAAATAGGGGTCTCTCACCTTGCCTTTGAGGAGCTTTTCAAAGGTGAAATGGGCATCGGCGGTGGAGATGACGTAATCGGCTTCAATTTTTCTGCCGTCTTCCAAAGTAACGCCTTTAGCGATTCCGTTCTCCAAATCGATGGTTTTCACGGGGCTAGCGAGGTGCAAACTGCCCCCTTCTTTTTTGAATTTCTCACTGATGCGGGCGATCATCGGGATGGAGCCGCCTTCCAAGAGGCCGCTTTCCCCTTTGGAGAGAGCGCCTTCGATATAGTAGAAGGAGTGCATGTTGTATTCCTCGGTGAGATAGCGCGTTAAGACGGAGGAGAGATCTTTGTCCTTCGCTTTTGCGGCGAACTCGCCGACGGAGCGATGGACGGAGCGAAGATAAGCGATCCCCATGGGGGCCATCTTCAAGGCGAATCCCGCCTTCTCAAAGAGATTCATGTTTTCAACGGGTTTCTTCACGGGGATGTTCACGTGACGGTAAGCGCGACAACGATGGATGAAGGAACGGATGAGACGTTTGTCTTTAGGGAAGCAGGCGACCATCTCCTTGTATAAGGCTCTGAGGTCGCTGTAGAAATGGAAAATCCTGCCATCGCTCAGCTCAAAACAGGTGAGGCAAGCGGTTGGGAACACCTTTGTGCTCTGACTGACTGCCCCGATGTGGTGCCACAAGGGATAAAGGTTCGAGGAAGGGTCGATGCCGATGATCCAATGGGCGCAGCCCTCGATGTAGATCCCCTTACGGTACCATCCCATGCATACGCCTCCCGGGACGGGGTTCTTCTCGTAAATCTCCACGTCGAAATCGTTGTCGAGGCAGTAGATCCCTGCCGTGAGGCCGCTGATGCCAGCCCCGACGATGACGATTTTCTTTTTCTTCGGCATGGACGCTATTATACGACCGAAGCAATGGAGAGATGAATATCATTTTTTGTCACTATCAAATCAGAACTCTCTTTTGTACAATAGCCCCATGAAAAACCGCTTTTTTGCATTCATTTTGCCTCTTCTTGCTTCTTGTTCCATTTCGTTTCCCAATAGCAAGACTAGCGAGACGAGTGAAACGGGAGAAACTTCTTTTAGCCTTGAATCCGAAGCCTCAAGCGACGCGGAAAGGGAAAGCTCCTCCTCTGCTTCCGATTCAAAAGATGAAGTAGGGGTGCGGACCTTGGACATCTACGCAATCAATGATTTCCACGGGCAAATCAAGGAAGAAGGGTCTTACCCTGGCATCGAAAACGTGGCAACCTATCTTAAAAAGCGCAACCAGAATGAGAACACTCTTCTAATCTCTTCGGGAGACATGTTTCAGGGGAGCCTGGAAAGCAATTATAACAGCGGCAACCTCCTCGCCGACGTCATGAACGATTGCAAGTTCGATGCGATGTCCCTGGGGAACCACGATTTCGATTGGGGCCTTGAAGCTTTGAAAGCCAACGAAGACAGAATTTCGGGAGATGGATACCAAACCCCTTATCTTTGCGCGAACCTCTATAACTACGAAAACGGGAAAGAAGGGGACACGCAGCTTAGCCAATACGGCGGGGAATACGTCATCTCCGAGCAAGAGAACGGGCTTAGGGTAGGCATCATCGGGGCAATCGGGGAAGATCAATACACCTCCATAACCTCGACTTATGTGGAGGATGTATGCTTCAAGGACCCTTCCCCCGTCATCAAGGAGCTCTCGGATGAGCTGCGCACGGAGAAAAATTGCGACGTTGTGATCCTCTCTTTTCACGCCTCCCAAGACGCGATGCTCGGGAAGGGGGTTACTGAAGTCTCCCCCGTTAGCGGAAAGCGTTACGTTGACTTGGTCTTATGCGCCCACACTCATATGCTTGAAAGCACCACGGAAAACGGTGTTATTTTCACGCAGAACGACGATAAGGGAGAGGATGCCTCGCACGTCACTTTGACCGTTGATGCGCAGGGGGAAGTCACAAGCGATTTGGAAACGGTCCAAGGTAACGCGATGAAACAAGAAGCCAAAAGCGAGGGCTATGACGAATCGATCGCAAATTTGGTTGCTTCCTATGGCAAGATTAGCGGGCCAGTTGGGGAAGAGACCCTTGGAAAAGTGAATGGGTATTTCTCAAAGAAGGAGACTTTGCCTAATCTTGTGGCTGAGGCGATTCTAGAAGAGGCGAGCGAATCCTTCGCCGATGTGGATTTGGCGATGGTCAATAGCGCCAGAGAATATTTATCTTCCGGCTCTCTCACTTACAGCGACCTCTTCGCCGCCTTGCCTTTCGATAACGAGATTTACCTCATCGAGACCAGCGGAAACGCTCTTTTGAACGAAGCGAGATACAACTGCATCGCCAGGGCTCAGGAAGAGGCGTTTGACTCCTCTAAAACCTATCAGATCGCCGTCATCGATTACCTCGCCGTCCATCAAAACAAGAACCACGTCCGCGATTATTTCCCCGGGGCGACGATCAAGGCGAGATTAACGACGAGCTCCGGCGAGAAGCGTGGGTACCGCGACATCGCCGCCGATTATATCCGGAATAAGGGCAGCGTCACCGCCACCAACTATTCCTCGAGCCTAGCTCGTCACGACGCCTTGAAACTTACCTCCTCGGTCTCTTTATGAAAACCCGCAAAAACTTGGTATTCAAAGAAAAAAGAAGGGCTTTTGACGCCCTTCTCCAGAAAGGAAATTAGAAATCTAAATTGGTTTCTTCTAAGGTGACGGTGACGTCGGCAAGATAGCTTCTTAGATCCTTCACTGCGACTTTGATGATCCAATAAGACGACCAGGTGTCCTTCGCGTTTTCGTCGATGTATCCTTTTGTCGTGTAGAGGCGTTTGAAACCGATGTAGCCTGCGTTATTGAGCTCCCTCTGATCGGCGTAGCTCATCTTCTCGTAGACTTTCGCAAGGCCTTCAATGAGGTCGGCGGAGGTCTGTTTTCGCCAAACCCCTCCTTCGGTTTCTGATTCCACCGCATTGAGAGCCGCTTGATAACGCATGGTTATCTCGTAACCAAGAAGAGGATCGGCGGTGTAGGGCTTCGCTTTGTTGTAAGTGGCCGTGATCTGCGCCTCGTGCCCCCCAGGATACTCTTTGGTGTAGATTTCGCTGAAGGCGGGATAGAAAGCCGCGCTCGATTGGGTTGTAATCATCTTCATGAAGGATTCTTCGTCCTTTGGAGCTACGTATTTCGAGATGGTCTCCTCGCGCATGACTCCGTCTTTTAAGGAATCATAAGGCTGGAATCCAAGGAACCTTTGGATGTAATTCAAGGTGATTTCCGCGAAAAGGGATGTGTCGTGGATTGAAGTGACTTTCGCCACGGCGACGTGGTCAAACGCCTTAATGCATTTGATGGTGATCTGACAATTGGCTGTGTCGATAGAAGTCTCAAAGTAATTCTTGGTATCTTCCGTGTAAGTGCCGTCTTGCCAAGAGATGGCGAGAGTCACTTCGCGCGAAGCGTTCGAGGGAGTGACGCTGTAAGAGAAGATTTTGCTCGGGTAATCGGTGTCGCCGTCGATGGTCGAGACGTGTTTCACGATGAGGCCATGCTCATCGATCCTGTGGTCATCGTTTTGCTTTTGCGACGCGCTTAGGTCGTCGCTGGCAAAACCGTTTTTTCCGATTCCCGTTACTAAAACGCCGGCAAGAAGGGCTAAGGCGGCACTGATGGCGAGAACGTTCTTCGCGTTCTTTTTCATAAAAGGTTTTTTCATTCTGAGGGGGACCTCGCTTTCTAAGGAATTTTCTCCTCACCTCATTAATTAAGGGGAATTCCTTATTTCTCCCAAAAAAGATGAAAAATCTTTTTATTTTCCCTTTTCGATTGGATAATTTTCGCGGTTCGTATGGAGAAAATCGCTTTCCTGACTCTGGATGTCGAAGACCTGAAGAATTCCCTTTGCTTCAAAGAGGAGAAAGACAAAGAGGGCCTCCCTTCCGCGATGGATGGGGCTAACGTCTTCCTTTCGCTGTGCGAGGAAAACGGAGTGAAAGGCACTCTGTTCGTCTTGGCGTCGCGCCTAGAGGAGGATTTGCCTCTTCTTCAAAGAGCCCTTTCCATGGGTTTTGAGATTGGGCTGCACGGTTATGAACACGTGATACCCACGAACTACTCTTTGGAAGAATTCAAATACCTTACCAAAAAAGCCAAGGAAGAGGCGGAAGAGAAACTAGGGATAGAAATCAAGGGATACCGCGCGCCCGGCTGGGCGATAAGCGAAGAGCAGCACGCTTCCCTTGTCTCGATTGGCTTCAAATATTCCTCTTCCGTCTGCTTCACCAAAAGCTGGGCCTCCTTTGCGAACCCCCCGAAACTGGAAAGTTATGAGGAAATTGCTCCTTGCATATATAGATATAAGGGCTTCACGGAGTTCGCTTTGCCCACCGTCCTGCGCGGACCCTTCGCCGGGCTCGCTTTGGGGGGAGGCGTCATCCCCAGGCTGTTCCCTCTCTTCGAGGCGTCTTCCTATATGAAGGAGCATGCGCGGAAAGGGGATCCTTTCATCCTTAACGCCCATCCCTTCGAGTTCTCTTCCTATCTTTGGAAATATCGTCCTGAATTAAGGATAAGGGACAACATCTATTTAAACGACGGGAGAAAAGACTGGAAGAAAAGGCTTGCCCATTACATCGCCATCTTCAAGAAACAGGGCTACCGCTTTTTGACCTTCGAGCAATATCTCAAAGAAGAAGCCAGCAAAGAGAAGAAGACCTCTTAAAAGAAGGAAAATGTCCTTCTTTCCCTTGCCTTGCTAGAAAGTTATAATTCTCCTCGCGCGGTCCATTAGCGCAGTGGTTAGAGCTCACGACTTATAATCGTGTGGTCATTGGTTCAAATCCAATATGGACCACCAGACGGAGGAATACCCAAGTGGCTGAAGGGGTCGGTCTTGAAAACCGATAGTGGGGCGATGCTCCAGCTGGGGTTCGAATCCCCATTCCTCCGCCAAGCAGCAAGATTACGCAGCTGAATGGTTGCGTTTTTCTTTTGCGGGAGAATTGGGCTCATAAAAGGTGGAGAAACGAAAACGATTCTTAAAACCGCGCAAAAACCCTGCGAATACGCTAATTTGCGGGGCTGTGTTTTGCCTATTTTTTGGCAACGACAGTCTCAACGTCTTTCACGATCGCGTTGCTTGGATAAGCCCCGCGGGTCATGGTGAGCGGGTAAACTTGGGTGTTCTTTCCAATTATCGTTCCGGGGTTTAAAACCGCTCCGCAGCCGATTTCGGCGCAATCGCCTAGGATCGCCCCGAATTTCCTCATACCCGTCTCATAATCCTTGTCCGCATGGACGACGACGCTCTTCCCATCCCCTCTTAGATTGGAACAAATGGAACCGGCCCCCATGTGGGCGTGGTTCCCCAGGATGGAATCCCCGACGTAGTTGTAGTGCGGGGCTTGGGCATAGGGAAGCAAAATGCAGTTCTTGAGCTCGCTTGCATTGCCCACGACGCACTCTTTTCCTATATAGACATTCTCGCGGATATAGGCGCCCGGCCTGATTTCCGCGCCATCCTCGATGATCGCGGGGCCTAGGATTGCGGCGCTTGGCGACACGCTCGCGTTTTCGCCGATCAAGACCCCTTCTTTTAGTTTGCGAAATCTCCCGTCTCTTTTGGCGATGATATTCGGAATCATCTCTTTGATTTTGGGGAGAAGTTCCCAAACGTAGAAGGCATCCTCGAAATAAGGGAGGAGGTCCTCCGGGATGCTTTCGAAAAGCTCCTTTGGTTTCAAATCATATTTATGCACGGATGTGGCCTCCCTTTTGAATACGTTCTGATTCTATCAAGGCGTCGCCATCTTTTCCTTATGGTTTTGCCTTGAAAGCGAAGCTTAAAAACCGCGTTTCAAGTAAACGAGCAAAAAAAGCGCTTTTGGCTTGCTTGCGGCGCCCCTCTTCCTGGGCTTTCCATCCGCCTAACTTTAGAAACGGAGTGGCGCTTCCTTTTTTAGGGCGGCCCCACCTGCTAAAATAGTTCGGAAATGCGAGAAAAGCAGGGAGATAACCATGGACACTAAAGACGTTCTTATGAAGAAAGCTAAAGAAGCTCAGATCGTTTACGACTACCTTTCCGATCTTTTGAAGATCGACTCGCCTCTGCCCGTGACCTTCATTGCTTCAGAAAGCGCGGAGAAGGAATTCAAAAAGAACTATCTGGCGGAGAATCCCTTCCCCCATGTGATTGCCTTTGTCCTGGCAAAGCTCAGAAAGAAAGCGGTGGAGCGCCTTTTCAAAGACGAGAAAGTTCTCCAGACGAGCGTCATCGCCGCGGTCCTCTCTTTGTGCAGCAACGTGGCCTCTGAAATCGGGGAGATAAGGG
>CAVKPZ010000062.1:0-10270 GCA_963658395.1 Lachnospiraceae bacterium
AATCAAGGATTACCCCGAACCCGGCCTGGTGAAGCCTGTTCACGAAGGACATGAGCTGTTTGGGGTTCCCATAACGAGAGTCAACGGAGAAGAACCCCGTCGCCTGATACCCCCAAGATCCGTCGAAGGGATATTGGGTGATCGGCATAATCTCCACGTGAGTGAAGCCATTCTCCTTTAAATAAGGGATGAGGTATTCAGCGGCTTCTTCATAAGAAGGATATCTTCCGTCGATTTTGCCTTTCCATGAGCCAAGATGGACTTCGTAGATGGACATCGCCTCATCTAAATTGCGATTTCTTTTTCCCATCCACGCCTCATCGCCCCAAGGGAAGCCCTCGATGTCATAAAGGCGCGAGCAGGTCGCGGGGCGGAACTCGCTATAGAAAGCGAAGGGATCGGCTTTGTCGACGTATTCCCCGCGGGCGTTTTTGAAATGGTATTTGTAGCATTGATAATTGCAAAGATTGGGGATGAAAGTCTCCCAAACGCCTGATTCGTCAACGCGTTTCATCTTGTTCGCGCCGACGTTCCAGCCATTGAACTCGCCGATGACGGAGACGTCTTCTGCCATCGGAGCGTAAAGACGAAACCAAACGCCTTCCGTCACGTCGCCCAAAATAACGACCTTGGGCTCATCTTTCGGGTTCTTTGGGGGGATCTTCACGTATTTGCGCTGATCGCATTTCCCAAAATGCGCCCCGAAATAAGAAAAGCCGTCAATCGATTGGCCCATCAAATAGTCATACAAAATTCCATACGCCATAAGAAATTGTTCCTTGGTTCGAATTATAGAATCATCGCCTCCGATAAGGAAACAATTTCGCTTAAGCGAACAAGAATGGGAGAATAAGAAAAATCCGCCTTAATCGTATTTTCATTCCGTCCACATTCATAGGCCAAATATTCGCGCCTTGGTGCTATGATTCTCTTTGCAATTGCCCTAGTTGGGCCAAGGAGAAAAAGAAATGTACAAAGTCATGGCGGTCAACGCCGGAAGCTCCAGCTTGAAATACAAGCTCTACGAGATGCCCGAGGAGAAAGTCCTTTGTTCAGGCAACGTCGAGAGAATCGGCCACGAAGATGGCATCTTCGGCATGAAATACAACGGCGAGAAGATCAAAGACATCCTCCCCGTCAAAGACCACGCGGTCGCCGTTGATTTGGTTCTCAAGGCTTTGACCAAATTCGGCATCGTGAAGAACCTGGAAGAAATCGCTTGCGTCGGCCATCGCGTCGTGCAAGGCGGGAAATACTTCTCGAAATCCGTCGAATTCGACGCGGACGCCGAAGCGAAGATCACGAAGCTCGTCCCCCTCGACCCGATGCACGCCAAGGCTCACCTAATCGGCTATCACGCTTTCAAGAACGCTTTGCCGAAGGCCTATCAAATCGCCGTCTTCGACACCGCTTTCCATCAAACCATGGAGCCTGAGGATTATCTCTTCTCAATCCCCTACGAATACACGGAAAAATACGACTGCAGACGTTACGGGGCGCATGGCACATCCCATAACTACCTTGCCATCAAAGGCAATGAGGATTTCCTTGAGAGCAAGAGGAACACGCGCATTCTTTCTTGCCACATCGGCTCCGGCGCTTCGCTTTGCGCCATCAAAGATGGCAAATGCGTTGCGACCTCCATGGGGCTCACGCCTCTTGGCGGAGTCATGATGGGCACGCGCTCCGGCGACCTTGATCCCTCCGTCGTCTATTATCTTTGCTCTTGCACCGGCAAATCCGTTGATGAGGTCTATGACATCCTCAACAAGGAATCCGGCATCTTGGGCGTAAGCGGCGTTTCCAACGACACCCGCGACGTCGAGGACGCTTTCTATAAAGGCGAGGAGCGCTCTAAACTTGCCATCGCTCTTTATGCAAGAAGAGTCGCCGACTTCATCGGCCAATATTATGTTCGTTTGGGCGGGCTTGACCTCATTATTTTCTCCGCCGGCGTCGGCGAAAACGCTCCGCTTTACCGCGAGGAAATCTTGAAGAGGGTCGAAGAGGCCCTCGGCTTGTCCATCGATTACGAGCTGAACGAGAAGCTCCGCGGCGTCGAAAGCCTAATCTCGAAGCCGGAGAGCAAGATCAAAGTCGCGATTATCCCGACCGACGAAGAAGTCATGATCGCCCGCGATTGCATGAAGAGGATCAACAATGAGCTCTAATCTGCACCCTGTGATTGCAAGCTTCGCCAAAGAGCATAAGAAACAATACGGCGCGATTCTCCGCGCGATTAAACGTTACCAGAAAATCGCCGTTTTCCGCCACATCCGGCCGGATTTCGACGCGATGGGGTCCCAAATGGGCCTCATCACCTGGCTTAAGGACAATTTCCCTGATAAAGAAATCCATTATCTCGGGGACAATCACCCCACTTTCACCGGGCGCATCTTTCCTAAGGCCGAGACTTTAAGCAACGATTGGTTTGCCTCCGGGGATTTTCTTGCGATCATCGTGGACGTTGGAGATAAGGAGCGCATCGCCGACCCGCGCTTCGCAAAAGCCAAATATAAGGTGAAAATCGACCATCATCCCTGCAAAAAAGAAATCGCCCCTCACGCGACGGTGTGCGCTTTGGAAAGCGCCTCAGCCGCGGAGCTCGTTGCCGATTTTTGCTTGAGCCAAAAAGGCTACGTTTTTAGCAAAGAAGCGGCCCGTTACTTTTATATCGGCATCGTCGGGGATTCGGGACGTTTCATGTTCTCCACCACCTCCGTTCACACTTTCGCTGTTGCCGAGGAGCTACTCAAAACCGGCATAAAGATTTCCGATATCTACTTGGAAATGTACGAGAAAGACATCCAATCCTTAAAGAATCAAGCTTATGTGCTAAGCCACTTCAACCTCACTCCTCACGGGGTTGCCTATTATTTGCTCCCAATCGACGTCCAGCAAGAAATGCACATCACCACGGAACAGGGGAAAGAGCATGTCAACCTCTTCTCTAACATCCAAGGCATCAATGCCTGGTGCTCCATCACTCAGGACGTCGACAAGAAAGAGCCTTGCTGGAGGATCTCTATCCGCAGCAAGAAAGAAGATATCTCCGGCGTTGCCAATCGTTGGGGAGGAGGCGGGCATAAGCAAGCCAGCGGGGCCAAAATCAAAGACCTCACGGAGCTTGATGCCTTCCTTAAAGATCTCGACGATTTGTTTGCCTGACAAGACCGCCAAAAGGCGGTTTTTATTCCGTCAAAAACGATAACGCGTCTTTGATGAGCTCCTCGTCGATTTGGTTTGCCGAAGCCTTCGTTTCTTCGTCTAGGCTCTTTTCAAAAGCCTCTAAACCCATCTGTTCAGCCTGGTTTTGCAGGGTTTTCGTCGCTTCTTCCGAGCCTTCGCTAAGCCAAGGACGGATGTGGTTGCGGCCTTTTCGCAGCACTTTTTTTACGGTTGAGCTTTCTTCAAGCTCGTTATAAAGGGAGCTAGAAAGAGGAACGGTAGCGTCTTCGTCGCCTTGCGCCACATAGGCTTTCACGCCCGAATTCAGGATTCCTTGGGAGCCGCTCAGGTGACGGTCATCCCCGATTTTCGTTGCCAGTCCCCAATCGAGCGTCAGCGAGTTCATATCGGCGAAAAAGCCGACATAGTTTCTTGCCATGACAATCATCTCTCCCTCGGGGTTATCAAAGCCCGAGAAGCAAAGCACTCCGCCTATCTTCGAAGGATAGTCGAAATTGAGACTCGCAGATACGGAGTAAGCGCCCCAAGAATAACCGGCGAGATAAAGATTAGAAAGAGGGGCATAGAACTCGGTCTCCGTGAACAGGAAGTTAAGTGCGGATTGGACATCGTAGGCCCCTTGAGCCAAGGAAGAGATGCCCTCGCCTTCGCTGCGCCCAGAAGCAGTCAAGTCGATGGCGAATACCGAATACCCTGCTTCTAAAATCGCATTTTGAATCATCGCGGTCTCATCATCGGCGTATCCATAAATCCCATGAGCGAAAACAAAGGTGCCCTTTGCCTCATTCGCTTGGTAAAAATAGCCAGTCAAGTTATTGCCCCCCGAAGGAAAAGTCACCACGATCCGATTGTTTAAAGAGGGGTAGTCTTTTTGAGAATAATAGACAATGGTAGAGAAGCTTTTATCTTCATCTACTTTAGAAAGTCGATGCCCAAAGATGGCGTCCGGGATGATAAGCGCGGCAATATACCCCCCGAGGAAATACAGCAGGCATAAAGAGCCTATAACAACCAAAGGAACGAGCAAGGCTAGACGTTTTTTCTTTTTCATCTCATTCCCCTAAGCAAGCAAGAGGGCAATAATAGACGCCGTTCTTGCTGCGATAGGCTTTCTCGCCGTTTGTCACAACAAGTAAGAAAGAAGGCAAACCAATCATCTTGTCAGGATGCCTTGAGTCGTAAATTAAAATCTTTCTTTTGAGCTCCAAAAGCTGTTTTTCGCCAAGTTTTGCGTCCTTTTCGCCTAAGCGAGTTTGGATAAGGGCGTATTTCCCATTGCCGAGGAACAAAGCCAAGTCCGCTCGCAAAGAGAAGCGATCTTCGTAGTATTTGACCTTGCCGCCAAAGGAGGAGCTATAAACTTTGAGGTCTCTAGCCACCACCCCTTCAAAAGCTCTAGAAAGCAAGGAAGGGTTATTGAGCAAGTCTTTATCGCTCTTCTTGAGGCAAGCCAAAGCCAAAGAAGGATCGATGAATTCTTTCTTTGGCAAGCGACGAATCGTCGGCGCGGCTTTGATGGGCGGATACCAGGCCTCAATCTCATCCAAAATCAAAAGCCGCTTCAACGCATTGAGCACATCGTAGAGCGTACTTTCGGCAAGAGCAGGATCCACGCCCCGCAAATCACGAAGCATGTCGGTGTTTTTTTCGATTGTTCCCACGGCGGCGGCGTATCTTTTCAAGATGGCTAGGAGCCTCTTAGGGGATTGCTCGGTCTTGCTTTCCTTGGAGAGAAGGCCATTCGCCAAAGCATCGACGACTTTCTTAGGATAAGCGGAGGCTTTCTTTCCTAGGGAAACCGGATATCCACCTTTGACTAAGTTCGCGGCCAAATCGCCTAAAGAAAAGGAAGAAGACGCTTTGAAATTATCTTCATAAGCCCCCGCGAATAAGCCCGCAAGGGAGACGGAGCCGTTAGAAAGGCCTTGCTCGTAAAGGGAAAGAGGATAAAGCGTCAGGTGTTCTTTTCCCGTAGCGCGGCCAGAAGAATAAATCGCCTTGCCTTTTTGATAGGCTTCCACGGAGTAGTCCAAATCAAATCCATCAACCCCGTGGATGCCTTTTCCTTTGAAAACAATGGCGGGGTTGATGTCGAGCATCATCGCTTCGTTAGGAACAGACAAAGCCTTTTTGATGTTGTAGGTCTTCCCGCACATTTTCTTAAGAAGGGTGGACTTCCCGGTTCCAAGGCTTCCCTCAATAAAGACTTTGTCCTCGGTTTTAATGCGTTCCGTTAATTGCTTTTCGATAATTCGGGTATGATATGCCATGCGCCAATTTTAAAAGTTAACCAGTTTTATTGCTAGCCTTTTTAAATTTTGGATAAAGGCCAATTTAAAGACTTCACATCAGTTCCACTTCTTTCGATGGGCGATTGCTTTTAAGGTATAATTACCTTAACGATGAGCTATCTCCCCCTCCACGTATCTTCCGGCAACTCCTTCCTGCGAAGCGCCTTGACGCTCCGTCGGATTGGCGGACTAGCCAGCAAATACAAGTTCCCTTACCTTTCCGTTTCAGACTATGGTACCTGCTCTAGTTTTCCCGAAGTAAACAAAATGGCCAAAATCATCGGGGCCAAGCCTATTTTCGGGATGGATGTAGAAATCGAGGGGAATTCCTTTTCCCTTTATGTCTTAAACGAAACCGGTTATCAGAACCTGCTTCTCATCGATTGCCTCTTTTCAGAGGAGAAACTGACGCTCTCTTTCCTAAAGGAGCATAGCGAAGGGCTTTCGATCGTCCTTGCTTCCGAGCAAAGCTTTCTCCATGAAACCTACCGGACAAAGGCGGAAGAAATTCCCGAGAAGCTGCGCGAATTAGCCTCTTCTTTCTCTTCGTTCCGCTTAGGCGTCCCTTACCTTCCGAGCGAAAAGAGCTTCGTCTCCTTTTTGAGAAATTTCGTCGAGAAATACCCCTATCAAGCCATTGCTTTTCCCCACATTCTTTACGAAAAGAAAGAGGACGCCATAACCCTTTTGATTCTCAAAGCCATCTCAGAAAGCCAAACGCTAGAGCAAAAAGAAGAAAGCGGGGATAACTATCTTCTTAGTCAAGAAGAAGCGGATGCCTTTTTCAACGAGCAAGAGCGAAATGAGACTTTCAACCTAGCCAAGGAGAGCGAAGGATTCACCCTGGTTGCTAAGCGGGGAGGCTTATTGGTTTTCCCAAACCCCTTAGGAATCAGCAGCGAGGAATATCTTCGGAAGCTAGCCCATGAAGGGCTCGAGAAAAAGAACCCAGGCTATAGCGAAGAATACAAAGCAAGGCTCGAATATGAGCTTGATGTCATTGTCTCCATGGGCTATGCCGACTACTTCCTTTTGGTCCAGGATTACGTGAATTACGCCCGCAGGGTCGGCATAACCGTCGGACCCGGCAGAGGATCGGGGGCAGGTTCGCTAGTGTCTTACGCCTTGGACATAGTCACGCCTGACCCCATAAAAAATGGCTTGCTATTTGAGCGTTTCCTAAACCCCGAGAGGCAATCGATGCCGGATATTGACGTTGATTTTTCAGACATCCGCCGCGATGAAGTTTTCGCCTATTTGCAGGAGAAATACGGGGCGAACCGAGTTGCTCATATCGCCACCACCCAAACTCTGAAGGCGAGAGCCGCCATCAACGACATCGGGCGAGTCTACAACTATGAGGCAAGGCAAATCGAGCTGCTGAGAAAATCCGTGGACGAAAGCATGGGCCTTCGCGATAACTACCGAAAAAACCCGCGCTTCCGCAAAATCGTGGATTCCGATCGTTATTATTTGCAGATCGTGTCTTTGGCGTCAAAAATCGAAGGGCTCCCCCGCCAAGGCGGCCTGCACCCCGCCGGGGCAATCATCAACGATAAGCCTTTGGAGCGGTGCCTGCCCATCCGGAATGACCCTATGGTCGGATACGTGAGCCAATTTGAGAAGGATTATCTAGAAGATCAAGGGTTTTTGAAGATGGATTTGCTCGCGCTGAGGAATCTAACGACCATCGACCATGCGATTGAGAATATCCGCAAAACCCACGGAATATCTTTGAATTACAGGGAAATTCCAAGTGAAGACAAAGAGGCGATTGCTCTTATTGCCTCTGGCAAGACCGTCGGCTTGTTTCAGCTTGATACCTCAAGCAGCGCGAGGGCGATAAGAACGCTTCAGCCCGAATCCTTCCACGACGTCGTCGCCCTCATGGCCTTGAACCGTCCTGGACCGATGGATTACATCCCTAATTACGCAAAGCGAAAGGCGGGGAAAGAAAAAATCACCTATCTGGATCCTTGTCTCAAAAGCATTCTCTCCCCCACTTACGGCATCATCGTCTATCAAGAACAGATTATGCAGATGGTCCAGGTTCTCGCCGGTTTCTCCTACGGGCAAGCCGACTTATTTCGCAGGGCGATCTCAAAAAAAGACAGCGCAAAGCTCGAAAGCCTCAAAGCGAGCTTCATCTCAGGCTGTCTCAAGATGGGGCGGAGCGAAAAAATCGCCCAAGACGCCTTCGCCTTGATTCTCCGTTTCGCCGATTACGGCTTCAACAAATCGCATTCGGTTTGCTATGCCATTCTTGCTTGCCAAATGGCCTATCTCAAGTTTCATTATCCCGAGGAGTTCTATTGCGCCCTCCTCGACGATTCTAAGCTAAGCTCGCCGCAGCTGCTAAGTGAGATTAAGAACAGTTCCATTCGCCTTAGCCTCCCTTTTATCAACGAGGCTACCACACGTTTTGAGGCAAAAGGGAAACGAATTCTTCTGCCTTTATCTTGCATCAAAGGAATCCAAACAAACCTAGTGAACGCCATACTAGACGAGCGAATGGAGCGCGGGCCTTTCGAAGATTACTTTTCCTTCGTTTCTAGGATGTACCGAAAGGGTCTAAATGAGGCGACTTTGCTCAAGCTCATCGATGCCGGCTGCTTTGATGAGTTGGATAAGCGTAGGGGGGCGCTTCGCCTCGCGAGCAAATCCGCTCTTAAATACGCGGAGGTCGCCTCTTCTTTTGAAGATCAGCCTTCCTTGTTCCCCCTTGAATTTGAGAAGCCTGAGATCATAGAAATAGAGGAAGACCGCTTGATCGACCTTGCCCAAGAAAAAGAAGCGTTAGGCATCATGGTTTCCGGTTCACCGTTAGAGAGCAAGAAAGAACGCATCCAAGAGTTCAAGCTCTTGCCTCTCTCTTGCCTTCAGGAGGAGCCCAAAGAAGGGAAGCTCGCGGCGATCGTGAGTTCCATCAAGACAATCATGACCAAGCAAGGGAAAAAGATGGCTTTCCTAAGGGTGTACGACGACACAAGTGAGGCCGAATTCACGCTCTTCTCCGAGGCCTATAATGTTTCCTATCCAGCCCTCAACGAGGGGAACATGGTAATCGTCTCGTTCCAAGAAGACGCAAGAAACCCCGGCAAATATTTAGCAGACAAGGTGGAAACCCTCTCTTAAGGAGATCAAAAAATGGATAACAAAAAACATCTTTACGTCATCGACGGGAACTCTTTGCTCTTCCGCGCTTATTACGCGACGAGCTATGGCGGGAGCGAGACGATCATGCGCACCGCCGCTGGCGTTCCGACAAATGCCATTTTCGCCTTCTCGAACATGGTGACTAAGATCCTCGCTTCCTTTAGCGGCGGAGAATCGATTTTCGTCGGCTTCGACTGCGACTCGAAGACCTTCCGCAAAGAGGAATTCGAAGATTACAAAGCCAATCGCAAGCCCACCCCAGAAGACCTCATAAAGCAATTCCCCATATCGCGCGAGCTGCTCGATGTTTTGGGCATAACTCACTATGAAGAGCACGGCGTTGAGGCCGATGACCTTTGCGGCACCGTCGCTAGACTCGCCTCAAAGGAAGGGTACGTCGTGGACGTTTACACTTCCGACAAGGATTACCTCCAGCTCGTGGACGACAAAATCACCGTCAATCTGTTGAAGACCGGGCTCAGCAGCATGAACCCGATCACCCCGGAAGAAATGGTCAAGCAATTCGGCTTCACCCCGAAGCAAATCATCGACTTCAAAGGACTCCGCGGGGATAGCAGCGACAACCTTCCTGGCATCAAAGGCATCGGAGACAAAGGCGCGACGGATCTCATCAAGGCCTATGGCAGTTTCGATGCGATTATCGATGCAGCGAAAAACGGCCTCATCAAAGGGAAGCAGAAAGACAAGATCATCGAAGGCGAAGCAATGGGAAGGAAGTGCTATGAGCTAGCAACCATCAAGACCGACTGTAGTTTGCCTTTTTCTCTATCCGATCTCCTCTACCAAGGCTACGAGAGCAAAAAAGCCGAGGATTTTGCGGCGAAATACGAATTGAAATCCCTTCTTTCCCGCCTTCCTTCTTCTTACAAGAAAGGGGAAGAAACCCTGAGGTTCCCCTCCGTTAAAAAAGTGGCGAGCCTAGAAGGGATTGACCTAGGGAGCAAAATCGGGCTCGCTTTGGACATGGGGGGAGATTCTTATCACGAAGATCCTTGCTATGGGCTAGCCGTCTCAAGCGAGAAAGAAACCTATTATCTTGAGACTGAGGATGCGAAGAAAGACCCCGTTTTGAAGTCTCTCCTCCTAAGCGAAGACGTTGAGAAAAACGTCTATGACAGCAAAGCGACCAAAGTCGTTTTGAAAAGACTGGGTTTAGAGATTTCAGGCATATCCTTTGATTTCCTTCTCTCTTGCTACCTAATCGATTCCTCTAGCTGCGCGAGCCCAGAGCAATGCATCTCCTTATTGGGCGCGAAGTTAAAAGAAGGAACGATGAGCCTTTTCTCAAATGGTAACGAAGAAAGAGCGGGCAGCCTTGCCTATCTTTTGCTGGCTCTAGAATGCAAAGCAAAGAAAAACCTCGAATCCCTAGACGCCTCCGCCTTATATGAAGAAATCGAATTCCCTCTCTCCTCTGTCTTGACTAGCATGGAGCTAGAAGGCTTCCCCGTCCACAAGAAGGAGCTGGAGGAAATCGGCGAGGAGTTCAAAGCCAAGATGAAAGAAGAGGAGCGGGAGGTCTACGCTTTATCGGGCCATCCTTTCAACATCTCTTCCCCCAAGCAAGTGGGCGAAGTGCTCTATAACGAGATGAATCTGCCTCACGACAAATC
>CAVKPZ010000062.1:10280-11785 GCA_963658395.1 Lachnospiraceae bacterium
CGACAAATCGATGTCCACCTCCGCGGAGAAACTGCAGGAATTAGGAAGATTCGCGCCCATCTGCGAGCACATCCTAGGTTACAGGAAATACGCCAAACTCATCGGCACCTACGTCGAGGGATTACTTCCCCACATCCAAGAAGACGGTAAAATCCATACCTGCTTCAACCAGGCTCAGACCTCGACCGGGCGCTTATCTTCTAGCAACCCGAATCTTCAGAACATCAGCGCGAGGGACGAGGAAGGGAAGAAGGTTCGCAAAGCCTTTTATTACGATGATGACAGTTGCCTTCTTTCTCTCGATTACCACCAAATCGAGCTAAGGATCCTAGCCGAGCTTTCAAACTGCGCTCTTTATCAGGAAGTCTTCCGCGAGAACAGGGACGTCCACGAGGAAACGGCGAGAAGACTTTTCAAAGTGCCAAGCGAGGAAGCGGTCTCCGGCGAGCTCCGCAGAAGAGCCAAAGCCATCAATTTCGCCATTATCTACGGCACAACCCCCTTTGGCCTGGCGGAGCAGATCGGATGCTCACCGAAAGAGGCAAGCCAAGTCATCGAATCCTTCTATGCGACCTACCCGGAAATCAAAGAATATCTGAACAAAACAATCGAGCACGCCCAAAAGAAGGGATACGTGGAAACGATTTTGGGCAGAAGAAGATATCTTCGCGACCTCACTGATCCCAGTTACATGAAAAGAGAAGCCGCCAAGCGCGCGGCGCTAAACGCCCCCGTCCAAGGCTCCGCAGCCGATCTCATCAAAACGGCGATGCTTTCGATTTCCTCCTTCCTCAAACAAGGGAATTACAAGACGAAGATGGTCCTTCAGATTCACGACGAGCTCATCTTCGCCGGCCCAAAAGAGGAACTAGAAAAACTACGACCGACTTTATCTAGCCTCATGACCAAAGCTCTAACCTTGACCGTTCCGCTAACGGTCGATGGAAAAATCGCGAAAAGCTGGTATGAACTAAAGGATTGATATGCCAGAACTTCCGGAAGTAGAAACCGTCGCAAGAATCTTGTCTCCCCTTTTAAGGGACCACAAGGTTCTTTCCATCACTTCTCTTCGCGACAAAAATATCGAAAACCCCATCGACGATTTTACTTCAGGTTTGATTGGGAAAACCTTCGAAAACGTCACCCGCAGAGCGAAATTCCTGATTTTCAAAATGAGGGAAGGCGGCTATATCCTCTCCCATCTAAGGATGGAAGGGCGCTACTTCTACGAGGAAGAAGGCAGCCAAAGCCGCAAGCACGATATCCTTTATTATCATTTGGAGAATGGATGTCGGCTCGTCTATTGCGACACCAGAAAGTTCGGACGCATCGCCTATTGCCCAAGTGAAGCGTCTCTTGAAAAGGCTTTAGAGAAGCTTGGGCCTGAGCCTTTCTCCTTCTCAGAAGAAGACTTCTTCAAAGTTCTGTCGAAAGTCGGCAAGCCCATCAAAGCGGCGATCATGGATCAAAGAATAATAGCCGGGATAGGAAACATCTACGCGGAC
>CAVKPZ010000063.1:0-11649 GCA_963658395.1 Lachnospiraceae bacterium
TTGACGGATAAAGCCGCAAGGGCGACGCCTTGCGGCCAAAAAGGAGAATTTGTGACCGATCTCTCAAAATCAAGGACGTTTTACGGATTTTGTTGCAACGATTCTGTCACTTAACACTAAGTGATTTTTTGTTGACACCGCTACTTGGGGCGCGTAGAGTAATGAACGCGCGAAGTGCGCGGTGAAATTGGGCCTTTAGCTCAGCTGGGAGAGCGCCTCCATGGCATGGAGGAGGTCGTCGGTTCGATCCCGATAAGGTCCACCAAATGAAATTAGAGATGAATCGTGAGGTTCATCTTTTTGTTTGTTTTTTTCAAAGGGGCAGGGAGTGATATTCGTTTACTTTTCATCTCCTTGGGGATAAAGTCTCACGTGGTTTTGAGGGTAAAGATTATAAAAAAAGTATGAGACCATTGTTAATCTTAAGCGCATCTGCATTGCTTTTGACATCATGCCAAGCCGGGACTTCTACGGAATCCTCCGTTTCTAAGGAAACCTCCGCTTCCGAATCGACAAGCGCCGCTGAATTTAGCGAAGATAACCGCGAGAAGTGGGATGAAGAAGAAAAAGCCCTTCTTATTAAATATTGCGGTGAAGTTCTTCCTTATCCTGATGGATTTTTAAGCTATGTTTTCCTGAATGAAGTGGTGGATGATGAAGACACGCCTTATCTGGAAATCGTTAATTACGCGGAAGTCTTCACGATTGATGATTACTACAAAGATCTTGAAAAGGATGGTTGGACCGGAATTCGCGATTATAATGGTGATATTGCTCAGACGGATTCTAACGGAACCCCTTACTATGAACTGACTCATATTTCCCCAGATGGGAAAAAAGGCTATGACCTTACCTATTATTTCCGTTCGTCTTCCTACACAAGCGAATCGTGTAACGTTATTCAATGCTACAACGATATGGATGTTGATACTGATTCAAGCTCAGAATGGAAGAAATCCACGAAAGAGGGTTTTGAAAAAACTCTGACCATCATTCCAGCCAAACTCAAACTTGGGATTTCGAATGAGACCTATGCAAGCACGGAAGACAACTTCGTCGCTTATGACACTTGCGTCAGGGATTTCACGAAGGACAATGTCAAAATTCTTCAAGACGATGGTTGGGTTTTGGATGAGGAGAAAAGCAAGAAATACTGCTCTTGGGTTCTTGCAAAAGATGCGACGGATGGGGCCCCCGTTTATGCTTCTGTTTATTACTTCTTCGGTAATCGCATTTCCTTCTCTTACTACTATGAAGTCCGCGAATCCACGACATGGCCCAGCGATTTTGTCTCCTCTTTTGAAAAATCTACCGGTTTCACAATCCCAGAATTCGGCGCTGACGACATTAAAAAGTATTACTACTGCATCAAAAAAGGCGTGAATTATATCTATGCGGATACCGATGATGACCTCACTTCGGATTACGGAGATTTAATGGGGGAGACTACGGCGGTTTTTGACAATTATTACCGCTGGTACACCGATTGGAGCGAGACCTGGTATCTAAAAGCGGAGATGACCACGGATTATGCGAATTATGAGAGGGCTTTTAGGATTTCCTTTGCTACTCTCGAAGAGCCTTACGACGATCTTACGACCGGGTGGCCTAGCGAAAAAATTGGTGCCTTCCTTTCCGACAACAAGTTAAATGGCATCAGCATTCCTTCCTTTGATTTCTCTTCTTGCAGCGTCTATAAAACCTGCCGGGTTGAGACTACAAATTACGACGATATCTATGAAAAGATATATGAAGGCATCGTTGATGATCCCGATTATTACGACATTGACGATGCTACGGACGAAAACGAAATCGCCGCAAAAGCAGAAGATTTGGCAAAAGAATCTACCAAAATCAGCATTAAGATCTTTGACAGTGAAACCACTTTAGATAAAGTGGGGAATCAAATTCACAAAGCCTATGAATACTTTCTATCGTCGTTCAAGAAGATGGGCTGGGCTAAGGTCGGAAGTTATACTTATGACGTCGCTTATGAAGATTCGACTGGCGCTGTTCTCATCGGCCTGAGCCAATATTTTGATGTTACAACCGTCACGATTACTTTCGGGTCCGGTACTAAACATTTTGCAGATTTCCGCTTCGAGTACGATGAAGCCAGTGTTCAACCGGGCGGCTCTTGTGCCCTAAGTCTCATTTGTGACTTGCTTGTTGGCGATATCAAATACACTTCTGACAGCGATAAATTCACAGTCGATAGTAACGGTGTGGTCAGTGCTTCCAAAGATGCCGTTCCTGGTGAATCCGCCACGATTACTGCCACGATTCTTGCGGAAGGGGAAACGAGTCCCCGTACTGCGACCATTAAAGTCTCTATTCCTTCCCCCTACGATAGCAAATCCGGCATTGAGGCAGTGGCTTCTATGTACAATAACTACTTCAAACTGACTAGCGCCGATGCATGCTATGCAGTTCCAAAAGCCAACGAGGACGGCAGCTATACATTAACTCTCCACCCCGTTTCCTTGCCTTCCGTTTCCGAAGCCGAGAGTTTCATTGCGAAACATCTCATACCCGATGGCTACGGAAATGCGTGCGACGATCAATGGAACGAGGACACTTTTGATGATGGTGGCACTTACGAGACGACTAATTACATTGTCTGCAACGACGATGAGGAAGGCACGATGTTTCAACTGACTTTCAAAGTTTATGCGTATTCAAAAGACGGGACGATTGGAATCATCGTAGAGTCTTTGCCTTATTAAGCCCGCTGGTTTATTTCTTTTCCCTATCCTTCAATAAGCTTAAATCCACGGGATTATGCCAAAAAGGATGAGCTTTTGCGTAGTTTTGATGCTTTGGTTCCGCTGGATAAAAGTTTTCAAAGCGGCGGATTTCAATGTAGTGACCCGGCCTAGTGTGTGTCTCCACATAACGGACAATGGCGATGCCATCTAAGACATCCGTATAGTAAATACCCAGGCCGTAGCAATGCCCTTTGTAATCCCCTTGGTAAAAAGGCGAATAGGGATCGATGATTCTTAGATAATGATCGAGAATCTCATGAATGCCAATCACATTTTCTTCGTAATCTAGTTTGATGGCCTCTAGATGGTCGGCTCGTCCTAAGAGGACATCCTCATGCTTTGGGAAAGGGGTTGTTCCGTTTACGTATCCGCAGATTGCGGAATTTACCCCTTTTACCTCACTGAAGTAAGATTGAATGCCGTAGAAACAGCCACCGGCAAGATAGACAGTTTTTTGCATGAGTTAATGATAAATAAGGTTTCTCTTAAGAGAAAGAAAAGAGAGATAATTTGAAGGTATGAGCAAGAAGAATAACAAGATTGAACCTCCGACAAACCTAGAGAAGGCGTCTTTGCTTTCCGGGAATGGATCCTGGTTTACTTTTGGGATTGATCGTTTGAACATAAAACCGGTTGAGATGCATGATGGGCCTATAGGCCTAAGAAAAGTTGGCAACGACCCAGACTTCAATTTGAAAATAAGCGAACCTGCCGTTTGTTTTCCTGCCCCTTGTCTTACTGCTTGCAGTTGGGATAAGGAATTAGAACAAAGATTAGGCCAAACCCTTGGCAGAGAAGCTCGGCTTAAAGGAACTCAGGTTCTTCTTGCCCCCGGCGCCAACATCAAGAGAAACCCCTTATGCGGCAGAAACTTTGAATATTTTTCGGAAGATCCTGTGCTGTCTGGAAAAATGGCGGCGGCTTACATCAATGGCCTTCAAGACGTGAATGTCGGTGGCTGCCTTAAACACTTCGCTTGCAACAGCCAGGAATATTATCGTATGGTGAATGATTCCATTGTGGATGAGAAGGCCTTTAGAGAACTCTATTTAAGACCCTTCGAGATTGCCATAAAGGAATCTTCGCCTTGGGCCATCATGGCTAGCTATAACAAAATTAACGGTGTCTATGCTTGTGAAAATAGTAGGCTTTTGCGGGATATTTTAAAAAAGGAATGGGGATTTAGCGGTGTTGTGATCTCCGATTGGGGCGCAGTGAATGACCCCGTCCTCTCCCATAACAACGGTCTTGATCTTGAGATGCCCTGCCTTGTTAAGAAAAGAGGCAAGCAACTTGCTCGAGCCCTGAAAAAAGGAAAACTGTCCCAAAAGGCTTTGGATGACTCCTATTCGAGGATGGTCGCTTTTTCCGCAAAGGCAAATGCCCCCTTTGCGGATAAGAAAGAGTACTCAATGGATACCGGGCACGATGTCGCGGTCGAAGTGGCAGAACAAAGCGCCGTGCTTCTTAAAAACGAAGGCGTTTTGCCTTTAAAGAACTATCAAGATAGCTGCATCATAGGGGAATTAGCGCGCACCCCGCGCTACCAAGGTGAAGGCTCGAGCCATGTGGTTCCTCATAAACTGGTTTCTTTTTTGGATGCTTTGAAAGAAGAACCCGATCCAAAGGCCAAAGAGATTCCTTTTGCGAATGGCTACGATCTCGATTCGGTTTGGACGGATGGCGACGCGGAAGCATTTGTCTCTGCCATTGATTTGGCTTCTAAGTCAAAGAACGTGATTCTCTTCATGGGCTTGCCATCCAATTACGAAAGCGAAGGAATCGATCGCTCGAATATTCATCTTCCCGAAGAACAAATTCGCTTGTTTGATGAGATATACGAGGTGAATCAGAACATCATTGTTATTCTCGCTTGTGGGGCTCCTGTTGAACTTCCTTTTAAAGACAAGGCGAAGGCCATTTTGCTTATGTACCTTTCTGGCGAGGGTGGCGGAGAAGCCGTCAATCATTTGCTTTTAGGGAAGGCTTGTCCTTCTGGCAAACTCGCGGAAAGCTGGCCTAAGCACATTTCCGATGTTCCTTCATTTGGCTTCTATCCTGGCGAAGAAAGGGCCTCCCTTTATCGCGAGTCTACTTACGTTGGCTATCGCTACTACCTCACTGTAGGAAAGGAAGTGAACTATCCCTTTGGACACGGGTTAACCTACGCGAAGACCTCTTTGAAGAAAATTTCGCTAAGCAAAGCTAGCCTTAGCAAAGGCGAAGTCGCAACGGCAACCGTAATGGTTTCAAACTCGTCTTCATTCCCTGTGAAGAAAGTTGTGGAACTATATTACGAATACGAAGAACCGAAGAACGCCTTTCGCCCTAAACGGGTTTTGTTAGATTTCATAAAAGAAGAAATTCCTGCAAAAGGCACGAAAACTGTGCAATTTTCAATTAGTTTTGATGATTTTAAGGTGTTCGATATCCCTTCCTCTTCTTGGAAAGTGGAAGGCGGGAATGTTCTTATTGAGGCCGGCGAATCCTGTGAGAATATTAAGTGCAATGCCGCCTTGCGCCTAGATTCTAATGACATCATCGAATCGGCTAAGCTTAAGATGCCTACTTATTATGCCCCGACCACAGATGGCTTCTTGCAGTTCGATAATGATTTTGAGGCTCTTTATGGCCAGCACATCCGGATGGAACGAGATCCCAAAAGTCGCCCATATAATTTAAATTCTACCTTTTCGGATATTTCTAGAACGTGGATCGGCAAGAAAACTTTTGCCTTCATCGAAAAAAAAGCAAATCTTAGCGAGCCCGGCCACGAGGCTGACAAAGCCTTTTTCGAGCAAACCCCTTTGCGCAACGTCATCATGGGTGGCCTTGCTGAAAAGTATGCCTACGCTCTGAGAGACTGTGCCAACGGTCATTACGTTTCTGCTTTGATTGATATCGTTTTCAATCGCTGCAAAGGTGAGTAAAAATACTCGATTTATCTCTTTTTTATCACAAGTCGGTCACTTATTAGGAACTCGACGCTGTTTTGGGTATGCTTAATAGGAACTATGAAGTACGTTTTAGGCATCGATATTGGCGGGACGACAATCAAATCTTCTTTCGTCTCGGAGAATGGGGAGCTCGTCGGCAAATTTGTCTTGCCGGTTAAAAAAGGCGCGCCTCAAGAGGAAACCTTGAATGATTTGATTGAGCTTGTCCAAAAGAATTGGACGCTTAACAATGATGATATTTTGGGAATCGGCATCGGCTGCCCCGGAGGCATCAACCCGAAAAAGGGAACCTGCGATTATGCGACGAATCTTGGCTGGAGAGACTTCAACCTCACCGTTCCTTTCAAGAATATTTTTCATAAGCCAGCCTATATTGATAATGACGCGAATGCTGCGCTATTGGGCGAAGTCCATTTTGGTATCGCTAGAGAATATAAAAACGTCGTTTTCCTGACTTTGGGGACTGGTGTCGGCTCAGGCCTTTACCTAGACGGGCGTATTTATTCCGGGAACGAAGGGAAAGGGGCTGAACTTGGCCACGTCACCATTGATGCGAACGGCAGATCTTGCGCCTGCGGGAGAAAAGGGTGCCTAGAGACTTATGCTTCCGCCACGGCTCTTTGCCATGATGCAGCGATGGCCATGGTCAATCATCCCGAATCGCTGATGTGGAACATTTGCAAATCGCCGAACAACATGACGGGGGTCGTGGTTTTCCAAGCGGAAAAGATGGGCGACCCCGCCGCGAAGCAAGTCGTTGAAGAATATATTTCCCATTTGGGTCAAGGCTGTTTGAACATCTGCAATGCCCTTCGTCCTGAGGCCATTATTTTGGGCGGCGGGGTTTCAAAGCAAGGAACGAACCTGACCTCCCGTCTGCAAAAGTATCTGGCCATGAATGGCTATGGCCTACTTAAAGAAAGAGCGCCGAAGACCGACGTTCTTGTTTCTTCTCTTGGCAGCGATGCCGGCATTTATGGCGCAGCTGCAATTTGTTTTGAGCAATTTAAGACGAATGCTTAAGGGATGATCGTCAAAACGTATTCCCCGTTGCCCTCAATTTCGCCTGATTTTCCAGCCGGGACAAAGAAGGTGTCTCCCTGCTTAAAGGACTCTTTGTTGAATTTCCCTTCGCCAGAAAGGAAAGTGATGGAAGCAAAACTATCCTTCGGGGCTCTGATGACTCCTTTTGTAACCTTTCCTAGAATGGAACGGAAGTAGGAACATTCGCCCATAATCGGCGAGGGGAAATGGATGGGCTTATAAGGCTTGAAGGAAACGACCTTCATCGCTTTGTCGACGTGGAGTTCTCTAGGCTTTCCGTCTTTCCCTAGGCGCCCATAGTCGTAAAGACGGTAGGTAAGATTGCTGTTTTGTTGAATCTCGGCAAGAGTAACCCCCGCGCCGATGGCGTGGACGGTTCCTGAGGGAATGAAATAATTTTCCCCTGGCTTGACGGGAATAAACTGGAGGAGATCGGTAAGGGTGTTATCTTTGATTCTCGCACGAACCTCTTCTTCATTTGTTTCGCGTTTGAAGCCAAGATAGAGGCCTGCGCCGGGTTTTGCGGCAATGATGTGCCACATTTCGGTTTTCCCGAAAGAATGTTCGTTTTTAAGCGCATAGTCATCGCTTGGGTGGACTTGGATAGACAAGTTCGATTCTGAATCAATTAGCTTAATCAAAACCGGAAAATAAGGAAAATGTTGGACTTTTGCGCCTAAATCCTCCTTTGTTGCGACATCCTTTAAGGCTCTGCCGTCTGGAAGAAGGGTCGGCCCGTCATCTCGGAAAGAGAGTTCCCAAGCTTCGGCGATGTTCGCTTCTTTGCTTGGTTTGCCCCATCCTTTGAGGGTGGTTCCTCCCCAGATGAGGCTTTTGGTCGCTGGGATAGTTTTTGTGATTTCCATAACGCGCTAAATTCTAGCACAAGGGCAAAGAATCACTCATCATAAGGGCGATCGAAATGCACTATAAAACAATATTTAGGTTCGTCTTTGAATGCTTCTTTGATATAGGCGAATATTTCGCCCTCAGTCAGTTTCTTTTTGTCGTAAGGTATGACACAGTCGAAAAGGACGTTAGTATGGGTGTCTCCTTTTACGATTCTTAGATCATGGATGCTGAGTTTTTCATCTAGGCTTTGTAGGATTTTCCCTATTTTTTCTTTCAAAGAGTCTGTTTCGGGGTCTCCGACTCGAATGGGGTCTAGGTGAATGGTGATTTCGCAACCGAATTTTTGGCGGACATCTTCTTCAATGTTGTCAATCACGTCGTGGATTTTTTCCAGTTCGTTTTTCGCATCGACTTCCGCGTGGAGGGAAACGAAGTATTTTGTTGGGCCATAAGCATGGCAAAGCACGTCGTGAACTCCGATTATTTCTGGGTAGTTTCTAACCTCTTTGATGATTTTAGACTCGAATTCCTTGCTTGCGGGTTGTCCAATGAGAGGATCGCTGGATTCTTTGATCATCTTGATTCCGGAATAGATGATGAACAAAGCAATCGCGATGCCAGCATATGGGTCTAGGAAACCCCACTTCAAGAAATAGGATAGGAGGGCGCAAATGAGGATAATTGAGGTCGCGACTGCGTCCGTTAATGAATCTAGGGCCGTTGCTTTTAAGGCGACGGAGGAAATTACTCTCCCCAAACTTTTGTTCACGTAAGACTGGAAGAGCTTTAAAAGGATTGCTACGCCCAAAATAAGGATGGAGTAGATGTCGTAATCAGCAATTGAGCCATTGATTATTTCTTTTATAGAGGAAAGCCCAAGCTCCAACGCGGCGGCGATAATGAGCATTGAAACGATCAAGGCGGCGATGTATTCGATTCGTTCATGGCCATAAGGGTGCTCTTTATCCGCGGGTTTGGAAGCCAGCGAGAAGCCAACAAGAGTCACCGCGCTTGAAGCGATATCCCCAAGGTTATTGATAGTGTCCCCAATTAAAGCCATTGAGAAAACCCAATTGGACTTTGCGGCGAGAAGAAAGGCGGCGGAAAGTTTCAAGGCAACTAATATTAAATTGGTGATAATCCCAAAAACGGCAGCTAGTTTCCCGTGTTTTATCCGCACGTCTTCGCGGTCTACCTGTTCGTAGTTTTTAATGAATACTTTCCTTAAGAGGGTCACCATAGGCAATACTATAAGGTCACCAATTTGAGTTAGGAAAGGCAAACATAAAATTCATCTAGTTTTTGAAACGAGTTCTATTGACTTTGAGAACTAGTATACTAAACTAGATGCGGCAGGAGGTACATGTTATGCCCTTTGATAAAATCGCGTTGCCCACTTACACAAGAAAGCAAGAGTGGTGGAATTCCATCTCCCATCTTTGTGGCGTCATATTTGCTTTAATTGCTGGGCCGTTCCTTTTAATAAAAGCCGCCGGAACAGGCAACGCCTTGACAATCGCCGCCTGCGTTATCTACTTGTTGACCTTAATTGTTCTTTACGCGGGAAGCGCTCTTTACCATGGCTTGCTTCCCTGCCGTGCCAAGCAACTTTTCCGGGTCTTCGATCATAATAATATTTTTCTTTTGATCATGGGCTCTTACACCCCTTATACCTGGATTGCCCTAGCGAATCCTCAAGATGGATTTCCTTGGTGCTGGGTTATCTTCGGGATTGTCTGGACGCTTTGCCTTTTGGGGATTGTGTTTAATTCCATTGATTTGAAAAAATATGGGGGACTTTGCATGGCGATTTATGTCGGAGTTGGGTCCGCTATTCTCGCCGCTTTCTATCCCTTATATTTCTCAATCGGCCTTCCGGGTATTTTGACCCTTCTAGGCTCAGGCGTTCTTTATTGGATCGGCGCGATGCTTTATGGATTGGGCGGCAAGAAAAATTACTGGTACCACACTGTCTTCCACTTCTTCATTTTGGCAGCCACGACCTTGATGTTCTTTTCGATATACTTCTTTGTTCTTTGAGCCTGAAATGGTCTAAACTTTCCCTATGGGAAGCAATCGGAAACTTTACTTCATTCCATTCGTCGCCTTGACGCTTCTTTCTTTGCCCTCCTGCAACATATACTCCATCTTCCCCCTTCCCTCTTCTTCCCGAGAAGCGATTGACATAAGCAAGGACTTCGTGGATGAGGGTGTCTATAAATCGGAAGACTTTTTGAAGACAACCTTGCAGGATGTTTCCTATCAACGCGGCATGGATCTGCCCCCTTCTACAGGAAACGTGAATGTTTTGGTTCTCCCCATTGAATTCGAGGACTACCCGTTCTCACAAGCTACTTTGGACAACGTTTCCCTTGCTTTGAGCGGAAGCAATACGGGCTATTGGGAATCCGTTGCCTCTTTTTATGAGAAATCTTCCTATGGGAAGCTCCATTTGAATTTCCATATGGCTTCGTCGTATAAAACGGGTCTTATTTCAAAAAACGCCGCAAAAAACGATTATATTTATACCCAGCAAGGATCAACGGACCAATGTAATGGGCAATATTATGTGAACAAGGCCGTAGAGGCTTATGATGATTCAACAACTCCTCTGACCGATTTTGATCTCGATGACGATGGAATCATCGACGTTATTGTCGCCGTGTATTCTTGCCCAAATTACGTTGATAACACTTATTTCTTTTCTTATTCTGGGAAGATTTACAAAGACGAAAGCCTTTTTTGGGCTTATACCTATTGGTGCGAAAACGAAGGAAATCTGTCTTCCCCCAAAGCGAATACCTACATTTGGATGTCGTATGATTTCTTTGAAAAGGGAGGGAAAGCGGATCCTCACACTTTAATTCACGAGTACGGGCACGCGATGGGGCTTGACGATTATTACAGCACTGAAGAAACTTTTCAGCCTGCTGGAGGCATCGACATGATGGACATGAACATTACCGACCATGATGCCTACACCAAATGCGCTTTAGGATGGGCCTCGCCTTATATTATCGATGGGGACGATGTGACATTAACGATTCGGCCTTCCGAATCGTCCGGTGACTGTGTCTTGGTTCCAGGCTCTTCCTTCAATGGGACCCTTTGGGATGAGTACATCCTACTAGAGCTTTATACTCCGGCCGGCTTAAATGAGCTCGATTCGAAGACCGCCTATGAAGGTGGCAAGTATCCGCAAGGCTATACCGTCCCCGGGATTAAGATTTACCATATCGATTCCAGGTTGATTCAGTTGAATTATTCCTCTGCGCGGGGGAATTATACCTCGACCCCTTATGTGACGAATCCGAACTCCCTTGATTTAGACGGGGATGACGTCTGCTATCTTGTTGGAGCCACAAACTGCAGCAAAGAATTCAATTCCTCGATGATCTTGTCCTCCAACCGCGATTATTCTACGGACTTTTCCTTGATTCATCTTATTGAGGCCAGTGGTGTGAATTCCTTCGCCAAAGGCAAGCACGGAACAAACGCGACTTTATTTCAGGGAGGCTCTTCCTTCTCCATAAGCAAGTACGGAAGGGCCTTCTTCACCAATCAATCCTATATGAACAGTGGGGATGCTTTCCCTTATACTATTGCGGTTGAATCAGTCTCAAGCGCCAGCGCGACCCTTCGGTTTACAAAAAGCACCAATCAATAACTATGTCTAAGAAAAGCGGCTCCTCGGTTCTCCTTGAAAATAGAAAAGCCCATTTTTTGTATTTTCTTTCTAATTTTATGACGGCTGGAATTGTGCTGACCGGGACGGAAATTAAGTCTCTACGCGCCCGCAACGCCTCTTTATCTGACAGTTACGTTTTTGTTCGTAACGGCGAGGTTTTTTTGGCCAACATGCATATCGCCCCTTACAAGGATGGGACCTATAACAATGTCGATCATTTAAGAGACCGTAAATTGCTTCTCACCAAACATGAAATCAAAAAACTTAACAGCCACTTAACGGGGAAATCCACGACTTGCGTGCCGACGAAGGTTTTCTTGTCTCGGGGGTATGCTAAGGT
>CAVKPZ010000064.1:0-11541 GCA_963658395.1 Lachnospiraceae bacterium
TTGACGGATAAAGCCGCAAGGGCGACGCCTTGCGGCCAAAAAGGAGAATTTGTGACCGATCTCTCAAAATCAAGGACGTTTTACGGATTTTGTTGCAACGATTCTGTCACTTAACAGCCTGCTTTGTTTCTCTCGTCTTTTCGACATTTCTCTTGATCGGCGATCTTCCGCGTGATCTAATCAATTAGACGAAGCGAGGCATTCTATGAAATTAGATTCATTTTTAGATCAATTAACGGAGCTTGGATTGGCCACGAACGGAGACAGATATAAGCTCGTTGGCCTTTATGCTTACAACGCCTTCTATGACGCGGACCCAGATTATGCCACTGAAGTCAATGACGGCATTGTCGTTCAGCCAAACTACCCGATTTCAGGGATCTATCTGAACCAAAAGAATGAAGAAGATGTGGTCGATGTCGAAATCGCTTATTGCGTGGAATCACCAGCGAAATTCAACATGAAAGACGTCCTTCCGTTAATCGGGAACGCTGCCTATATCATTGGGAATGTAAAAGACAAGAAATATATTTCGGGAAACGGAGCGGCCGAAGACATCCTTCGAGATTATCTCCATCCTGATGATGGAGCAAAGATTCCTCCATTCAATATTCGCGTTCTTACTAACGTTGACTTGGACGAAAAAGCCGAGTACCAAGTGACTTCGGCTTTGGAAAAAATCAATCCAGGGGTAAAGGGGGTCGATATTTCAGTCTCCTGCGTATTCGGCCACAATGTTGAAAGTCTCGTTGAATCCAACGTCGCACCCTTCGATTTTGTGCGGGAAGGAAAACTCATGGTCGATGAAGCCAACAATAAAATGTCTTATGGCTCGGACTCGATTGTTGTGAACATCAGCGCTCTCTCGCTCAAAGAGTTATGGAGAAAAGAAGGGGATAGGGGCTTGCTTGCTATGAACCTTCGTTATTACATCAAAAACCAAAACATTGATAGCAAGATAACCAACTCCATTTTGGATGATTACAAAAAATTCTGGTACCTTAACAATGGCATCATCATCGTGTGCGACTCTTTCGAACTCGTTGGCAAAGACCTAAAGATGAAGAATTTCTCTATCGTGAATGGCGGCCAGACTACCCGAATGATTGGAATGATTCCTTTCGACAATGATTTTTATATTCTGGCCAAAGTTATCAAAGCTCCAGAGGAAATGGCGGAAAAGAATCTCTTCGTCTCTCAAGTAGCGGAAGCCTCCAACACCCAGAAGCCGATCAAAGCGAAAGATATCATTGCGAATAGAGTGGAACAAAGAAACCTCAAGGCCACGTTGGGCGAAAATGGAATTTTCCTTGAAATCAAACGCGGCGAGAAGGCCATCAAAGCCAAATACCCAGAGCCTTGGCAAAAGACGAAAAATAACGAACTCGCGCAGGACCTTTATGCTTTTGTCTATTTGCAACCGGGCCCTGCTAGAAATAACGTTTCCCAAATGCTCCAAGACGAGAATAAATATTCGACAATTTTCACAAAGCATCAGTATTCGGTTCGATTCATCAAGAGTGTGCTTTTCTTAGAAAAAGCTTATCGGAGATACGTCAGCCAAAGAACAAATAAGAAGAATGGAATTACTGACGCGGTCGCGTTTGGCCTTATCAAAAACGGCATGTTCTATTGTTTGGCAACCATCGGCTATATTATGAAGCTCGCGTATTGCCCTGCGTTTGAGGATGCGATGAGGAAATACGGGACAGCGCAAGTTAAGGACAAACTCCAATGCGAGCAGGCCTTTGATATGGGGTTTATCGATCCGGCAATTTCTTTTAAGGATTTTGAGCCCATTGCGTTCGACCTTTTCGATAATATCATCAACCATTTGATGAAACCTGTTTTCTTAGAGGCGAGGGGTGCGAAGCCGGATTTGGCTTATTCCAACTGGACAAAGACGAATACGGGGTTCAACGCAATCGTTTCAAAAATCGAGATTCAAAGTTTTGCCTGCAAAAATAATGATTCAATAAACATGGTGATAAAAGCTTTCTTAAAAGCTTCCGAGAGCCAGATTGGGGATAACACAAATCTTTACAATCATAACTCGAAGAGTCTATTGGCCGCGATGAACGGCGAGATGAGCGGGGACGACAAGGCATTGCGCGATGATTTGCTGCTCCTTAGATTGCAATATTCCACGGAGAAGCGCATCCCCGAGAAGAAAATTATGACGGATAAGATGATCGACAAAATCGTTGCCGAGAAGCCTCTTGCTCGAGCCTCGCTTAGAAAAATTGTTTCGGGACTAACGGATTATTATCTTGGAGATAAGATAATCGCAGTAGTTTCAAAAAGCATAAAATAAGCGGGCTTTGCGGCTTTATTTTGGATTTGCGTTCCTTTCTTTAGGATTGCCGCGGAGACCGGCGTTAAGACCTTGAAAGAACAAAAGGGACCGGCGTACCCTGAAGATTCTTTGTTGAACTTCAAGATGATGGGTGATGTAACCGCCAAAGAAATTGCGAGTAGATATATGAGCATTCGAGTTTGCATCCGGTCAATGAAATGCGAGCAGAAACCGATCGCCATTGTGCGTTGCCTGGCTCAAGCGTAGCGACGGCCAGGACGAACGAGCGTTGCATATTCGATGCTTTTCGTCCCGAATAGGTTTGTTCAAAGTTATTTTGCCTTCTCTGTGCGTGGAGTTGAAGTAGACTTCACTTCCTCCGAAGACTGCCGAAGGGGCGGACAAATATCATAGCGGCTGATAAGAGCCATCAAACAAAGCCCGAGGATGAGCAAAATGAGAACTTTTTCGTCTGCGTAAGCGCCTCTTTTGATGTTCATAATCTTCTTACGATGGTTTGAGGCGCTTGCAAAAAGGGAGGTTAGGATTATTATAAGTTAAGAAATATTAACATTTATTAAAGGAATATCTATGAATTCTGTAACGACATCAATAATCTCACTTGGGGCCATCTTCGGAGCCACGATTTTGGGCAGCTCTTTCGTTTTTTTCTTCCGAGGCAAATTCGGGGCGAAGACCAATAACGTCATCTTGGGATTCGCGGGAGGAATCATGATTGCCGCCTCGTTCTTTGGGCTGCTTTTGCCTTCCATCGAGCAAAGCAAAACGCAGTTTCCCAATTGTTTTTATTTGCCTCCCATCCTTGGGTTTTTGCTAGGAGGGGCCTTGCTCTATCTCCTAGATAAAATCGTGCCCCATTTCCACCTGAACAACGGATGCGAAGAAGGCCCTAGAAGTGGGATGAGCAAGAATGCGAAGTTCTTTCTGGCGGTGACGATTCATAATATTCCGGAGGGACTGGCAGTGGGCTTTGCCTGCGGCCTGGCTTTGCAAAAAGGGACGGGCGAAGCGATGTACGCCGCCCTTTCTTTGGCGATCGGTATCGCGATTCAGAATATCCCGGAAGGGGCGGCGGTCTCGATTCCTCTTTATGGGGAAGGGACAAGCAAAGGAAAATCCTTTCTTATGGGTGTGATGTCGGGCATCGTGGAGCCCTTGTTTGGGATCGCCGGCTTATTCCTTGCTCAGCTTTCTGCTATTACGCCATGGCTCCTGTCTTTTGCGTCGGGAGCCATGTTCTACGTCACCCTCGATGAAATCCTTCCCGAATCAAGAAAGGACGGATTTGAGCATTATGGCCTGTGGGCGTTTCTGATCGGCTTTGTTTTGATGATGGCTTTGGAAATGATTTTTGGGTAACGATTCGCTCTTTATTTTTTCCCATCAACAAACAAACATCTTTTTCGTTTCGCTGCGAAAGTTAGAAAACAGCCTTTGTAGGAAGCGTTAGCGTTGCTCCTTGCAAAACAATCACGTGCTGCGTATAGTCCCTACTCGTCTGCGAAAGGAACTTTATGAAATTAAGAAACAACCTTCTTGCCCAATTAATTTTCCGCTCGGTGCTGCTTTTGATCGCGGTTATCTCTTTGATCCTCAGCTTCACCAATATGAATGTGGCCTCTGACGGAGGCAAGATCTCCCCCTTCCTTTATTACACCCATTGGTCGTGCTTCCTTGCCGAACTTACCGTCGGCGCTAGTTTCTTTTCGACCTTAGCGCAGCTTCTCCGCAGCGAAAGAGAAGGGAACAACACCTATCTTCCTTTGCTGAAGTTCTGCGCGAATATCATGATCATCGCGACCTTCGTGGTCGCCGCCTTCGTCTTGCCGGATAAGATCTGGACTTCTGAATATTGGACTTTCTCCGGGGCGATTCATCACTTTGTTTTGCCGATTCTCGTGGTGGTGGACTCCGCTTTGTTCGATAAGAAAAGGACCTACCGCTTCTCTTATCCTTTCTTAGGCGTTGTTTTGCCTCTTCTCTACTGGATCGTCGTCATCGCGCGCTTTTCCATCAAAAGGAACTCCTGCGGCGGGGCTATCCCCGAGAATCTTTGGGATTACTATTATCCCTATGGGTTCACGAACATCGATAAAACCTCTTCCTATGGCTTCTTGATTGGGTTGCTTGGAGGGATCCTCGTGGCCCTCATCGCGATTGGCTTCCTTTATTACTTCCTCGATAAGCTTGAGAAAGACGAGAACGGGAAGCTCAAGATGAACCGTAAGATCGACGAAGAAGGCATAAAGGATATCTTCGCCTTTATCAAAAGGAAGGAATCGTAAGGACAACCGCGTTTGTGCCTAAGAGGAGATTCAGGGGTTTATTTGTTCCCTGTTCTGCAAAGCAAGCCTCGAACGAATCTTTCTTGTAAGCTTGCTCATTGACTTCAGTCCCTTAGACAGGCGAGGGGAACTTGATAGACCCCATCTTCTCGCTTCAAAGCCGCCACGCCCATGGTAAGGACCATCAAGAAAAGGGGCTTGCCTGTTTTCTCTTCGTCGATGTCTTGCGAAAGCGCGATAAGCTTTTCGGCGCCTTTGTCGATGTCCTCTTGATCGCCCATCTTGATTTCGATGAGGGCGTAGTTGCCGTCTGGGTATTCAATGACGGCATCTGCTTCGCGCTCTGCTTTGTCGCGATAATGATAGAGTTTTGCCCCAATGGAGTCGCAATAGATATGAAGATCTCGGATACAAAGCGATTCGAAAAGAAAACCGAATGTTCTCATGTCTTTGAACAGGCTCTTTGGGGTCGCGCCTAGAGCGCTCGTTGCTATGGAAGGATCGACAAAGTGACGGGTGGGCTTCGCGCGAATAGCGATTTTGCTTCTAAGGTTTGGGTTCCAAGCTTCAAGATCTTCGCGGATGTAGAGTCTTTGCAGGGCAAGAAGATATTTACCTAAAGTCCTTTCGTTGAAGGAACCTTCGCTTGAAGCAACGTCCGCTAGGAAAGTGGACTCGGGGCATTGTGAGCCTATGCTTCTCGCGTAGGAACGCATGAGTTTTCGTGCTTTTGCCTCATCGCGCTTAAGAGGGATGTCCTTTAGAGAGAAGATGTCTTCGCTCACAATCGCTTCAAAGAAATCCCGGGCTTGCTGCAAAGCAATTTCCTCTTCTTGTCCGATGGCCATTGGCCAGCCGCCTCTGCAGAGGAAAAAGGCATAATCCTCAATAGTCTTAGAGCAGAGGCAAGGCGAAAAGTTACCTTCTGAAAGGCTTTTTAAAGAGATGTCCCCATTGCTATCTCCGCTCTCGAAAAGAGACATCGTGCGCATCATCTTTTTGGCGATGCGCCCTGTTCCAGTGTGGCGCCCTCCTTCGTTTTTCTTCTCTTTCTCGCTGACGCTGCCCGTGAGGATGTATTGGCCGAAATCACGGGTTTTGTCAACTTGGTCTTTTATTGTGTTCCAAATGAAGGAGATCTCCTGCCATTCATCAATCATGAGGGGTTTTTCCCCTTGCTGAAGAAACAGGGTAGGGGAGGCTTTCGCGAAGGCGATGTATTGTCCTTTGGTCTCTTCAATCGTGAGGTCAATGATGGTTTTTGCGAAACGAGAGGAGGTTGTCGATTTGCCGCACCATTTCGGCCCGACTACAAGAACGGCTCCTTTTGAGCGAAGCGCAAAATCCAGAGTCTTGTCGAATAAACGCGGGATATAGGTGTTTTTCATGGGAAATTCCTCCATGACGATAATACGCTGTTTATCAAAAGAAATCATTTCAAATACAAAGTTTGGCTTAATTCCAATACAGGAAAAGGTGTATTTTAGATACAAGAAATGGCTTTAAACCAGTACAAAGTTTGGCTTATTTCCCGTTGCTTTCAGATGAATGCTTTCCCCTATAGTTTCTCGTGCTTTGATATCCTTATTTAGAAGGAAGAAAACCATGGAATGGGAAGACGGGAAGAAACGATGCCTGTGGGCAAACCCCAGGAATGAGCTCTATGTTTATTATCATGACGAAGAATGGGGCGTCCCCGTTCATGAGGATCAGAAACTCTTCGAGATGCTTATCCTCGAATGCTTTCAGGCGGGACTTTCCTGGGAATGTGTCCTAAATAAAAGGGAAGCGTTCAGAAAAGCGTTTGATGGCTTCGATTTAGAGAAAGTATGCTCTTACGACGAAAAGAAACTCGAATCGCTAAGAAATGAGCCGGGCATTATCAGGAATCGCCTGAAGACTGAAGCCTCAGTTAGCAACGCGAGGGTTTTCCGCTCAATTCAAAGAGAATTCGGAAGCTTCTCCACCTATCTTTGGGGATGGAACGATAACGAGACAATCTGCGAGAATGACAGGGTGAGTTCTCCTCTCTCCGATGCGATTTCAAAGGACTTAAAGGAAAGAGGCATGAAGTTCGTGGGAACGACCGTGATTTACGCTTACCTTCAAGCGGTGGGGGTCATTAACGCCCATCAGGATGGATGCTTTTTGGCCTGCAAAGAGAATACCAAAGCGGGGAACGCCCCTGATTGCAAGCCCGCTCATTAAGCAAAACATCAATTTTGCTGGCCGTATGCGATTTAGAAGGGAGGTACTTCTTTGAAAACGGCAACGATTGCAAGAACTGCGTGTTCCCCATTCTGATCACAAGGAGCAAAATTCCGCAAAAACCATTTATCCAGAAGGATTCTAAATGCCTCAGGCAAGAAAAGAAGGCCTTTATTTTTTATGCTTTTTAAACAAAGGGGTCTTCCTTTCGATCTTCGCTAAACGCGAAGAGAAGACGATGTTCAGGATGAGGAAAAGCAAGATGAAGACAATCGTGACGGTGAAGGAAAGGTCTGGGTTGATGTTGCCTGCCCCGAAGAAATTGATACGGTAACCAAAATTCTCCTCGATGAGCTCCACGACTGAGGAAGGCGTGTTGCCTGCTGGCAGGATTGAGGAATGGTCCGCAAGATAAGCTTCAAGATTGTTCAAAGGGGCGGAGAGGAAAGCGAAGCGTGTAAGGGCGCAGGGATAGGTGAGCGGGAAGACCGCGCAGACGTATTGAATGCCCTTAGTAGGGAGCATCGAAATCGGCATATAGGCGCCCATAAGGAAGCCCGCCCCTGCCGAGAACACCGCGATGATTGAAGCCAGCACTCCCTCTGTATTGATGAAAAGGCAAACGAAAGTCGTGATCAAAGTGGAGAGCAGAACGGAGAACAGCATGATTCCTAGAATCAAGAAGAAGTCGCCGAAGCTGATCATGAATTCGCCGTAAGCTCCGATGGTGACTAGGCAAATGACCATGACGGCCAAAGAAAGCAAGGCGGTGATGATGAAGTTATAAAGGAAATAAGAGACGATGAGGACGTTCTTGTTGATCGGGGAGGCGACGAAATCCCGGTTTATGCCGTGCTCCTTATCCTCGACAATCAAGGAGTTGACTTGCAATGAAATCGTGATGATTGATATTGCAAGCAGCCCCGACATCATCCAACTATCCACGATCGAGCTCACATGGTAAAGCAAGCCAGAATCCATGGCCGCCTCGCCGAAGCGTTTGCTTAGTTCGTTTTGGATGGTGGAAATCTCAAGATCGCGAAGGAAAAGAATATAGACAACGAGAATCACAACCGGGACCATCAAGGTATACATCATGCGGATGTGGTTGGCGAAAATCATCTTGAGGTGGCGCTTGGTGAGATTCAAAAGGACGTTCATGTTCCTTGACTTGAACTCGAATTCAGGAAGAGGGAAAACCCCACGCTCATTTTTCTTCATTTTCGAAACCCTCCCCGCCCGTCAAAGACAAAAAGACGTCATCCATCGTCCCTTTGCGTATTTCACAGTCGCTGATCAAAGCATCGTAATCTTTGAGAAGCTTCTTGGCTTCCGCAGTGTCTTCGATCTCGATGTGGTAAATGTGCTTTTCCCTCTCGTAAAAGAATTTGTAACCCCCCTCGCGTAGCTTGCTTTCCAGCTCTTCCGATTCGCGGGAATAGGCAATCAAATAATCGTGGCTATAGAGATTCTTTAGCTCGTTCGGGGTGCCTTCTGCGATGATTTTGCCGTGGTTCATGATAACGACATAGGTGGCGAGGTCCGACTCCTCCAGATAATGGGTGGTAAGGAAAACGGTCATCCCCGTCTCGCGGCGGACTTTGTCAATGAGTTCCCACACGATCTGCCTTGTTTTTGGGTCGAGGCCCGTGGTGGGCTCATCGAGAATCAAAAACTTCGGCGCGTGCACGATGGCTCTTGCGATGTCCACCCTTCTCCTTTGCCCGCCAGAAAGAGTGCCTACTTTCTGGTCTAGGATGGGCTCTAAATCCAAAAGGCGGATGATGTCATCAAGCTTCTGCTTGGCGACGTTTTTCGGCATCGAGTAGAAGGAGGTGCGGATCTTGAGGTTGTCCCGGACGCTCAGCATCGAATCGAGGACGGAGTTCTGGAAGACGACGCCGATCAGATTCTTGATGGCGAGGCGGTTGCGGTCGAGGTCATAGCCCTCCACTTTGATTTGGCCTTCCGTCTTCTCAAGAATGGAGCAAATGATGTTGATCGTGGTCGACTTGCCAGCCCCGTTCACTCCCAGAAAGGCGAATAGGGAGCCGCGTTTCACCTTGAAGGAAATGTGATCGACCGCGATTTTGCCGTTCGAATAGACTTTGACGAGGTCCTTGACATCAAGGGCGACGTCTTCCTCTTTTAGCGTTTTCTTATCTTCCATCGTTCTTTCTCCGCACATTCCGCTTCACTTTAACCCAGCCCGTTTTCTTTTTCGGGGGAGCCATCATTGAGAAGCCATAGACGATGAGGTAAAGAGGGAAGAGAAAGACCATGGGGATGAACTCAAATCGGTTCTTCGCCCCGAACTTGTCATATTCTTTGAGAGCGAAGATCAGAACCTGAACCACCCCAAAGAGGAAATAAAGGATTCCAAGAATGCCAACGACGGACCAAACCGTGTTCCAAAAAACCGTCGAGAAATAAGCCTCGCTGAACATGCTAAGGGCGAAAGCCCCGTTCATCGCAAATCCCGCGAAAAGGAAGAAATAAAGATAATAGGAGAAAATCCAGATGAACATCGGCCCCCCGATGAAGAGCCAGATGTAGGTGAAAAAAGTCTCCAGGAGAGAGAAGTTTCCCGTCTTGAAGAATAAAGGCAGCATCTTCCATGTTTTGGTCTTGAAGAGGATTTTGTTGCCTTTGGCGATGCGGGTGTTTCTCCCAGCGGTCACCGAACCGCTAGAAGGCATGTCCTCATAAACGACCGCCTCTTCGACCATGTGGGCCTTTCTGCCTTCGAGGATGCGGTTGAAGGAGAACTCGGTATCGTCGCTGATGGTATGGCAATCATACCCTCCGGTCTCTAGGAGCATCCTTCTAGACATCGTTGCCCCTGCTCCGTTTACGTGGGCGCTTAAGCGCAGGGCTTCTTTCCCTCTGCCTCCGAAGCGGGAGTCAAAAGCATAGAAGTAGCAGCAGGCTTTGGTGAAGAAATTCTGCGTCCCGTTGAGCCCGCCTTCATAAGGGCGGGCAAAGTCTACGCCGGACTGATAGGCGTCATTCATCAAAGAGGAGAAAGCGTGATTGATGTGGTTGTCCGCGTCGAGGTGAACGATGAGCTCTGCCGTGGGGTCGTTCTTCAGAATGTAATCGACACCATAGGCAAGGGGATAGGCGGCCATATGATGCGCGGGGTCAGGATCATCGAGCTTCAAGACAATGGCCCCGGCCTTTTTGGCGAGCTCATAGGTGTCATCTTTACAGTTGTTGGCAATCACGTAGACATCGATGAGCTCTCTTGGATAGTCTTGCGTCTTCAGGAGATCCTCGACCGTGTCGAAGATGACGTCCGCCTCGTTGCAGGCCGGGATAAGATAGGCGATTCTGGCTTTTTTCTCCGCCTTGGGATATTTGATTTTCTTATGGAAAAGCGAGGCGAGGACCTCGATGATCTGAAGCAGCAATGGAAGTCCGAATAAAGCAATGGCGACGTAGTTGACGATGCTAAGAACGCGATAAAGGACCTCGTACCACATAAATACGGGCAATATATTAATACCTGCCCTTTCTTTTGCCTAGTTTTAGCGGGTTTTAAAAAAGCCTTTTTGATAAGTGCCGACCAGAAAATCGGTGAAGGTGCGAAAATAGGACACCTTGGTTTTTTGCCTGCAAAAGGGGCTTCGGTCGGAACCGCCTTAAGGAATGAGAAAAACGCAACCCTCCAGCTGAACTGATCTTTTATGTTTGGAGGGAGAAAGTTGTTTCTCCGCATGATTTTTATGACAACGATTTTACCATCGGCGGCATCGGCGACTGCGGGGCCTATGCTTATGAACGCGAGCTCTTCTATCGATCGACAAAAGTCCTTGATTGAATTGAGCCGTCGAAACTCTCAAATTCTAAGCAATGTCTTGGCTATCCATGCCGTAATGAGGGGTCCGGAAAAAGAAGAGAATGAGCGTTTAGACGGTAAAAAGACGGCCATTGGAAAGAAAAGATAGGTAATAGGAATCCATCAAAGCCTTTCCTTTGGCGCTTTTTTGCTCGGCATCGTAAACCGCCGCTCTGCATTGACAGCAAAAGCCTAATGCTGGGAATCTCTAAAATCGCGATCTGGCCTGAAGGCTGCTAAATAAATAAGCCGTCTTCTGCCAAGGGCAGTCCATTGTAAAGAGTCCGTGCTGATGTGAATGCAAAGTTGCTACGACTGCGGTTTAAGACAATGCGTCTTCCAAAAACTCATGCATGTACTCGCCCCCATCTGTATTTAGGGTGTCTAAACTCTTTGTTTTTGTATCTACTTTTAGCCTGCTAACGCAAAAACTCCCTCGGTTTTTTCCGAAAACTATACTAAAACTCCCTTGGAATTTTCCGAAAAAATGCCTAACAAACCCTGGAGGAGCTGATGCGAAACAAGAAACCATAGTCTTAATAAAGACACATCGTTAAGTGGTTTAGTGACTGGAAAGCCCGAAAATGCGGTGTCAAGCCTTGCTGCCGGTATTTATAAGGATTCAAAAGCCGCATTCGGCTTTGGTGCAACCGATTTTTACAGATCATGCCGTCGCGATTAAACAGCCGCATTTTTGGACTCCGGGATGACCGCGTGGCTTGTTTGCGCCGACTACCAAAAACGAAAAAGACCGCTCTCAGCCAAGAACGGCTCTTACTTATCTTATCGTAATGAATCCATGCCGATGGAGGCGCTGGGTTAAATCTTAACAAGCTGGCGGGGGAGTAGATCCCCGGGACGAACTTCCGAGGTGGCTTCATCGATGGCTT